>WTHO01000028.1:5146-6481 GCA_011523115.1 Halieaceae bacterium
TTAACATGCACACGCCGAGGGTCAGGAAGAAAGCCGACATATCGCCGACTTGAGAACTGAGACCAATGCCTGAGCCCAACGCCAGCCCAAAGTCCGGCGCGATGCCTGCCGGCGCCAATAGCCAGCGCAGCCCGGTCACCAAAAACAGGATCCCGAATAACAGCACCAACAGCTTTATCGCTGTATTAATCATCATTACCCGCGGTCGGCGATGACTTGCATCATGCGGTGAGCGGTTTCCAGGCCAGAGTTCTGATTTTGGCCCGTCACGAAACGCCGCTCGTCATCCACCACTACGTGGGTGGCGAACAGATCGCGGAAGGCTGTTTGACTCTCGTAGCGCGCACCAACCCGCCGTAATTCCGCTTCGGGGTGTAACGGCGTCATCTCAATACCCAGCTCTTTAATTTGTTTATCAGAGACACCTGTCATGCGGCGGCCCGCGATCAGTGTATTGCCGTCTTTATCCTTGGCATTAATAAGCCCCAAGACGCCATGGCAGACACCGCCAATGACCGCTGATCGTTCTCCGTAGTAGGCCGCACTGACCTGCCGCGCCATCGCCGGCGATTGTGCGAGATCGTAGGCGGCCCCCCACCCCCCTGAAATGAACACGATGTCGTACTGGCTGATGTCAACGTCAGCAATCGCGAGTGAGTGCTGCACCTTGGTTTGCGCAACCGAATCGTTGAGGTAACGCTCATCCTCGGGCGTACTCACTGGATAAGAGAGGGTTTGCGGGTCGATCGGTATCAGGCCACCCTGAATACTGGCGATATCGACGGTCATCCCGTTATCGAGAAACGTGTAATAAGGGTGGGTAAACTCCGAGGCCATCACACCGGTCTCTGGCCCCTCGGTTTCCCCCGGCGCCGCCAGCACACCATGGCTGGTCGTGATGATCAATGCCCGTTTGCCCGGCAACGCAACGGTTGGCCCCTCATAAACGGGGTGTAGACCCGCAGCGTGAAGGATGGTTGGCAAGGCGGTAAGCAACACAGCAATCAGCGCTGCAGTCACACCGGCACCCACGTACAGTTTTTTCATCCATCGACTCCCACTTTCCTGGCGTCCACCATTTATTTATATTGGCAGTAATTATGCCAAAAAGTGCGGGCGATGGGATACCTTCAATAAAGTGCTACTGTCTTTTCAATCTGATAGCAGGCGTTGCTATCATCGTCACAAGACAAAACCGGGCGTCAGCATGAAGAGAATCATTATTGCCCTAGTCGCTGCCAACTTTGCCATGCTCGGCAGCACAGGTGTTTCAGCGGGCTTCTATAGTGGTAAAGGCGTGATCGCCAACTGCAGTAGCGAAGCCAACTATGATAA
>WTHO01000155.1 GCA_011523115.1 Halieaceae bacterium
GAATTACGCACGGTGATTGGCTACTTGTCTGCCGGCAAGATTCAGGATGCTGAACGGCTCTGCAAGTATTTTTTACGAGAGCACAAAACCCATGCCGAGGGTATGCGTTTGTTAGCCGAGGTCCTGACCCGAAAAAATATTCTTGACGAGGCACAGTTCATTCTGGAGACGCTGCACGAGTTAGAACCCGAGCACCTACCAGCCGCCATACAACTTTTTCACGTCGTGATGCGTCGTCAGCGGTTTCACTCCGCCTTCGATATCGCCAAAAAGCTGAGAGACAAGTACCCGCAGGATGAGGATCAAATCAAGAAGGCCTACGCAGCTGCGTGCTTTGCAGTGGGTCGAATTAGCGAGGCTGAGAACCTTTATCGTGAGCTGCGTGCCCAATTTCCGTCGGACCACCTCATACCGATCAGCCAGGGACACATCTTCAATTCAAATGGCGATCGCTCTGCGGCGATTGACGCATTTGTTGCCTCTTCAGAAATCAAGGCCGACCACGGCGATGCCTACTGGAGTCTCGCCAATACCAAATCCTACCGATTTGAGGCGGAGCAAATAAACGCAATGAGGGAGCTGGAGCAGCGCACAGATATTGGCGAGCTCGACCGGATACAGATCTGCTTTGCATTGGGAAAGGCCTATGAAGATGCCGATCAATTCGAGGACGCATTCGAATTTTATGCCCGGGGTAATCGCCTGAAGCTTCCCTCGACTCACTTTGACGTTGAGCAGTTGATCAAACGCATCGACGCCCAAATTAATGTGTGTACAAGAGACCTCTTCACTCAGCTCGCCGACACCGGTCTCAAGGCCCCTGACCCCATTTTCATCGTTGGGTTACCGCGAGCGGGCTCGACTTTGTTGGAACAGATTCTGGCATCGCACTCTCTCGTCGACGGCACCATGGAACTCCACAATATTCTTGATTTGGCAAAACGCCTTCGGGGTCGTGACGCAGGTGTCGAGGCAGAGCCGCGTTACCCAAGGATTCTTGGCGAGTTAGACACCTCGATGTTCGAGAGTTTCGGTCAGCAGTTTATCGATCAAACCCGTGTGTATCGATCCAGCGCACCACACTTCATCGACAAAATGCCGAACAACTTTTTCCATATTGGTCTGATCAAGCTGATCCTGCCCAATGCAAAGGTGATCGACGCCCGGCGGCACCCCATGGCTTGTTGCTTCAGCGGCTTCAAGCAGCTTTGGGGCGAGGGGCAGGAATTCTCCTATGGCTTGGAGCAAATCGGCACCTACTACCGGCAGTACGTGCGCTTGATGACGCACTGGGATGAGGTGCTACCGGACTTTGTGCTCCGGGTACAACACGAAGATGTGGTGGACGACCTCGAGGGACAGGTGCGTCGACTGCTGGATTTCTGTGGCCTGCCCTTTGAGTCGGCGTGTCTGGATTTTCACAAGACTGACCGTACCGTGCGAACGCCCAGCGCAGAGCAGGTACGCCAGCCTATTTATCGCTCAGGGCTCGATCAGTGGCGCAACTTCGAGAAACACCTCGACCCCCTCAAGGCGGCCCTCGGCGAAGAACTCCTCGAGGCATACGACATCGCACCACCACAATGATTTTCTCTGAATCGCAGCGGTTTATTTTTTTCGCAGTGCCCAAAACGGGCACCCATACGGTCAGAGAGGCTTTGCGCATGCATCTGGCCGAGGGTGATTGGGAGCAACAGTTGCGCTACGGAAAGCAGCTATCCCCGTTACCCGAGATCGCGGCGGTGAATCATGGTCATGTCAGCTATCGACAACTCAGCGGCGCCATCGGCGTTACCGCGCTGAGCGGGTTTTTTCGATTCGGCTTTGTGCGACACCCGTTTGACCGCTTTGTCTCCGTCTGTGCTTTTCTGGCGCGGACTGACCCCAGCTACGATCAAGACCCGACCGACTGGATGAAACGCGCCCTGCTTCGCCCCCAATTCTGTAAACGCGTACTGGTGGCGCCGCAGCACGCGCTACTCTCCGACGATTCAGGGGCGGTGGCGCTCGATTTCGTGGGTCGCTATGAATCTTTACAGGCTGACTTTGACGCCGTCTGCGACCGCCTCGATTTACCCCGGGCAGCGCTTGGGCACCGCAACCGCTCCGAGCACGATGCCTACCAAAACCTGCTGGATGGCGAGCTGAGGGATGCGCTGTGGCAGCGCTATGAACAGGACTTCGTCGCCTTTAATTACTCCCCGTAACAAACTCTTTGGCCCGGCTGGGCCTGAGTGCTGCCGCGAGGAGCCGTTGGTTGATAATGGGGTTGATGCCGACTTTATTTGACTGGGTCACTAACACGCGGGGGTCTGGCTTTAAAGCGCCCTGCGCCTGCTGCAGTAGCCTCTGGTATCCCTCAAATCCCTCTGCCATGAAGCCATAGAGCGACCAATGATTGCGCCAGTCATGCACCAGGTCAAAAAGCAGGTCGTGGTAATACTCCAATACGGCCTGGTCGTTGTCCGGGTTGGCTGAGCAATCCGCCATCAGCTCTGTCACGATCGCAGACATCTCTCCGGGGGCCATCACCGGTGCAGCGGGGAATCGCTCTGTCATTAAAGACGGGTTCGCCTGCTCGTCAAAGGCAATGCGGCTGGGCTCGCTTGATTCGGGACGTCGCTGCACTTGACGCACCCTACGCCAGAAGCGGGCAGAGCCTGCGATATCAATCACCAGATGGATCCGGTCCGACGGGCTACCGTTAATCACGCGGTGCCGACGCCATGAATCGAACAGCCAGGCTTCTCCAGCTGCCATGTGGACTTCTTCCTGACCACAAAAAAAGCGCACCGACGGCTCGGTGATTATCGGGACATGAATCCTTACCCGGCTGTACCAGTGGTAGTTAAAATCGACGTGCTCCTGCACCTCCGCGCCGGGCGCCAGTCGCATTAAACGGCTCCGGGCGACCACCTCCCCAAAGCTGCTGACTACTTGCATGAGGTAAGGGGAGTTTCGAAGCACTTCGGTTGCGGCCATCTGGCCATCAAAACCGTCCCTGGGTTCACCATTGATAGCGACCAGTGGCACGGCTGTATTGCCCGGTAAACCCGAGGGGTGCGGCAGCCATTGCTCTGGCAAGACACGCTCAACTTCGCCCGCCAATACCGCCGTGTCAAAAATAAACGGCAGCTTCAGAAAGGGTCGGTCGAGTTCCATGCTGAAAACCTATCCGCTCTGGGCTTGAACCCACTCGAGAATAGATGAGAAGTCCCTCTGGCCGTTGCCATCAGTCTGGTGTGCCGCATAGGCGTTCATCGCCTGCTTGCCCATTTGATTGTTGAGCCCACAGCTATCGGCAACCTCGCAGGCAAGCCCGAGGTCCTTGACCATCAGATCGACCATAAAGCCGGGTTGATAATCGTTGCTGGAGGGCACACCCTCCATGACATTAGGCCAGGGGTTGTAAACCTGCAGTGACCAGTTGTTACCGGAACTGGCTTTCATAATGTCTGAGAGCACGGCGGGATCCAGCCCGTGCGCCTCACCCATGGCGAGCGCCTCGCAGGTACCGATCATATGCACCGCGAGCAACATGTTGTTGGCAGCCTTGGCGACCTGACCCGCCCCCGCCGGGCCCGCATGGAAGATTTTCTCCGCACTGCCCATGCCCTCGAGAATCGGTCGCGCGCGGCTAAAAGCACTGGCCGTACCCCCGCACATAAAGGCGAGGGTGCCGGCTGCCGCTGCCGCTACCCCGCCCGAGACCGGTGTGTCCATAAAGTCGATACCCATCTCTGCCGCAGCTTCACCAACCTGTCGCGCGGTGGCAGCATCGATGGTACTGGCGTCCAGGATCAGCGTGTCTTTGGGGATCGTCGCCAGCAGGCCATCGTCGCCAAGGAAGGTCCCCGCCACATGTTTGCCAGCGGGTAGCATGCTGATAATCACGTCAGCATTTCCAGCCGCTTCAGCGGCCGAGGCCGCCACCGACGCGCCCTCAGCCGCCAGCGCAGCACAGGCGGCCTCGACGAGGTCAAAGACGGTTAATTGATGTCCAGCGGCAAGCAGGTTCTTGGCCATCGGCCCACCCATATTACCGAGTCCCAGAAAAGCGATTGTGGCCATGTGTTACTCCGGTAGTGCCAACGCCGGCATGGCAGATGGCGCAGTGAAGAAGGTGTCCACCACCGCGGCGGGTACCGAGGCGAGATCAGCATAGGTCCATGCCGGGGAGCGATCTTTATCGACCAGTAGCGCGCGGACGCCCTCCGCAAACTCCGGGTGACGCATGATATTGCAACCCAGTATCAGCTCGGACTCAAAGACCTCCTCCAAGCTTGCATTCCGGGTCTGATTCAACTGCCGGAAAATCCAGGTCGCCGCCAGCGGTGAGCCATGGGCCAATCCGTCGCGCGCCCTGCCAAGCCACACGTCATCGCCCTGCCAGCCTAGGACCCGGGCATGAATCGCGGCGAGGTCGTCTCCCCCCATCCATTCGTTAATCGTGTCGATGTGCGCCTCTAATTGCCCGTCCGGCTGTTCCGCACCCGCCACCATGTCAGCGAGCACCGCGCCAACAAGGGCATGGTCCGCATCCGCCTCACCAGACCATGCCTGCGTCGTCAGGCTGGCGAGCAAATTGGTCTTCTGCTCGTTTGCGAGGAAGTGCGTGCCCAGACCACAGAAGAGTGCATCCGTGGCATTGATATGGGACGAGGTCAGCGCCAGAAAGCGGCCCACCTGCCCCGGCATGCGATTCAAAAACCAGCTGCCACCCACGTCAGGAAACAGCGCAATCGTGACTTCGGGCATGCCGATGCGCGTCCGCTCACTGACCACCCGGTAACGACAGCCCGCCAAAATGCCCAGACCGCCACCCATCACCACGCCATGACCCCAACAGATCAGCGGTTTGCGATAGGTATGAAGCAGATAGTTCATGCGGTATTCGCGAGCAAAAAAATGCTCGGCATACTCACAGGGGCCACCCGGGTTTTCGAGGCAGGAATTTCGTAACGCCTGCACATCACCGCCGGCACAAAAAGCTTTTTCACCCGCGCCATCGATGAGCACCGCCACCACGTAGTCATCCCGTGCCCAGGCTTCAAGGCGATCCGAGATGATGTCTACCATTTCCCGGGTGAGGGAGTTCAGCGTTTTTTCAACGTTGAGGGTGAGCTGCCCGACCACCCGGCCCCCTGCCGGATGTTCAGTAACCAGAACGCTATCGGTCATCGGTTCTTCCATTCGGGCTCGCGCTTCTCCAGAAACGCGTTAGTGCCTTCCTGTTGATCCTCGGTCGAGAAGAGCGCCACGAATTCATCGCGCTCAGCCACCAAGCCATCAGCAATCGCTTTGTCGCGCGCGGAGTGAATCAGCCGTTTGCAGGCCGCGATCGAAGAAGGAGATTGATTGCCCACCTTGGCAGCAAGTGCAGTGGCAGCCGCAAGCGCCTCACCCTTGGGCACCACCTCCTCGACGAGTCCGAGAGTCTGTGCCTGCTGGGCGCCAATCCGCTCGCCGCAGAGAATCATGCGCTTGGCCCAGCCCTCGCCCACCAGCTGAGTCAGCCGCTGGGTACCACCGGCGCAGGGCAGCAATCCCACGCGCGCCTCCGGTAGGGCCAGCGCAGCCTGCTCTTCAGCGATACGAATATCGCATGCCAAAGCCACCTCCAAACCACCACCCATCGCGAAGCCGTTGATGGCGGCAATGGAGACGCCGCGAAAGTCGGCCAGTGTCTCAAACGCCTCGCCGAAGGCATCGCCGACAGCGCGAGCGACATCGGCATCGCCCGAGGCAAACTGGTTAAGATCTGCTCCGGCAGAGAAGAACTTCTCGCCAGCGCCGGTCAGCACCAACGCATAGACGGTGGGCTCGGCATTGAGCGCTTCCACCACCTGCTTCAGCGCGGGCAGACTCTCGCGATCCCAGGTATTGGCCGAGGGGTTATCGATCACCAACGTGGCGATGTTGCCGTCTATCGAGACCTTGATTTTTTCAGATGGACTGATGCTCATTGAATGACCTCCAGTGCGCCGTCCATCAGCAGCTTTCTGCCAATGATGACGCGCATTATTTCGTTAGTTCCCTCAAGTATTTGATGCACCCGCGTATCGCGCACATAACGCTCCATCGGATACTCCTTGATGTAGCCATAACCCCCCAGCAACTGCAGGGCATCATTGCACACCGTGAATCCCGCGTCCGTGGCAAAACGCTTGGCCATCGCGCAATACGTAGTCGCCTGGGGGTCCTTGTTGTCGAGCTTGCTGGCTGCAAGCCGGATCATTTGCCGCGCCGCAACCAGCTCGGTCAGCATGTCGGCCAGCTTGAACTGGGTGTTCTGGAAATCCGCGATGGCGGTATCGAACTGCTTGCGCTCCTGTACGTAGGCCGTCGCGTCCTGAATCGCGCGCTGCGCGGTACCGATGGAACAGGTAGCGATATTGATGCGGCCACCATCGAGACCCTCCATGGCAATGGCGAAACCCTGACCCTCTTCACCCAACCG
>WTHO01000007.1 GCA_011523115.1 Halieaceae bacterium
CCAAGGAAGAGGGCGTTCAGTTTTTATTTAACCGCCAGCCTGTTGAGGTGATGGACTATTTTGGTGATGCCGTCGGTGTCAAGGTCGTAGAGACTCAGCTGGGTGAGCCCGGCCCCGATGGTCGCAGACGCCCCGAGGCAGTTCCGGGTAGCGAGATGGTGATCGAAGCCGATGCGATCATCATGGCTTTTGGCTTTCAGCCCAGCCCCGCGGCATGGTTCTCAGACGTCGGTGTCACCTGTAATGATTGGGATGGTGTCATCGCGCCAGAGCATCAGACCTTCAAGTTCCAGACGGCAAACCCGAAGATCTTTGCCGGGGGTGATATGGTGCGAGGGTCGGACCTCGTGGTGACTGCCATTTGGGAGGGTCGACAGGCGGCAGAGGGCATACTGGACTACTTAGGAGTGTAAAACAGGGGTCGTCCCCACCCGCTGGCAGACGTTAGACTGTGGACGGATTCGCAGCCACTCGGGGGAGTGACTGTTTGCCAGCACCATAAAATCACCAACAACGATAAAACTGAGCGAAATAGCCAAAAGAGAGTCGATAGCATGGTCAGCTTGGAAAATGACCGGTTCCTTCGCGCATTAATGCGTGAGCCCGTGGACCGAACCCCGCTCTGGATGATGCGCCAGGCGGGCCGTTACCTGCCCGAGTACCGCGCGACCCGCGCTGAGGCGGGCAGTTTCATGGGCTTATGCACTAACCCTGAGCTGGCCTGCGAGGTCACCCTGCAGCCGCTTCGGCGCTATGCCATGGATGCCGCCATCCTCTTCTCGGATATCCTGACGGTGCCCGACGCCTTGGGTCTGGGTCTTTACTTTTCGGAGGGTGAGGGCCCGAGGTTTGAGCGTCCGCTTTCTTCTGCCGCCGAGATCGACGCGCTCGACCCGGAGCGGGCGGCCAGCGAGTTGGGTTATGTCATGGATGCCGTCGCCCTGATTCGAAAGGAGCTTAAGGGCAGCGTGCCGCTCATTGGTTTTGCCGGCAGTCCCTGGACGCTCGCCACCTACATGGTAGAAGGGGGCTCCAGCAAGGATTTTGCCAAGGTGAAATCGCTGGCGTTCAATGAGCCGGCAGTGATGCATCAGCTGCTCGGGAAGCTCGCCAAGTCGGTCGCGGTGTATTTGGCTGAACAGGTGCGAAACGGCGCTCAGGCCCTGCAGATTTTTGATACCTGGGGCGGTTCACTGAGCCACGCTGCGTATCGCGAGTTCTCTTTGCGCTACATGACGGAAATTATCGAACAGTTGCCGAGGGAGGCTGAGGGCAGGCGGGTACCGGTAATTGTTTTTACCAAAGGTGGCGGCCAGTGGCTTGAGACCATCGCTGATTGTGGCGCCGATGCAGTCGGCCTCGATTGGACTACGGATATTGGAGAAGCCCGGGCCCGCGTGGGCGACAGGGTATGTCTTCAGGGAAACATGGATCCGACTTTATTGAACGCTTCGCCTGAACGGATTCGTGCAGAGGTGGATCAGATCCTCAGCTCATTCGGGGCAGGCAGTGGTCATATCTTTAATTTGGGCCATGGCGTCACGCCGGGTATCGACCCGGATCACGTGGCTGCGATGGTGGACGCCGTAGTGGAGCTATCCCCCGCCTACCACTGAGACTCGGGAATCGCGTGATCCATATCGAGTGCCGGTGACTCGGTCGTCGGTTTGCCTACAACCTTGGCGGGTACCCCCGCCACCGTCGTATGCGCCGGCACATCCTGCAACACCACGGAGCCCGCACCCACTTTCGCCCCTTCGCCAACGTGTATGTTGCCAAGGATTTTGGCGCCAGCGCTGATCAGGACACCATCTCCGATCTTCGGGTGCCGATCTCCGTCCTCCTTGCCAGTCCCGCCGAGCGTGACCGACTGCAAAATCGAGACGCGGTTGCCGACGACGGCGGTCTCACCGACCACCAGGCCGGTAGCGTGATCAAGCATGATGCCGTGCCCAAAACGGGCTGCGGGGTGAATGTCGATGCCGAAGTGACGTGACATTTGGCTTTGCAGGAAATTCGCCAGCGGCTGCCGGTTATGGGCCCACAGCCAATGGCCAATCCGATGTATCTGCAGCGCCTGAAAGCCCTTGAAGTACAGAAACGGAATGTACAGTTCATGACAGGCCGAGTCCCGATCAAGAATGGCATTCAGGTCGTCGCGGATCGCGCCGCGGATGTCACCGTCGTCGCGTAATGCTTCGAGAATCACTTCGCGTAACATCATCGCCGGCGCGGTGGGGCTGTCGAGGAGGTTGGCGAGGTGAAAGCTCAGCGCACACTCAAGCTCTTCGTGGTTCAGAATCGTGGCATGAAGAAAGCTGGCCAAAATCGGCTCAGCCGCAGCGGCATCCCGGGTCTCGTTGCGGATCCGTTCCCATATCGGGTCACCGTTTTGCATTTGTTTGACGCCGTCTCGTTGGGTGGCTGTCATGGTGTGCTGCTCCGTCGCCTCCCGGCGCTCTGCTGCAGGGAGACGAAGGGTAGCCCAGTCCCTGTCGCTTAGCTAGTCGGAGAATTGCCCCGCGAATCGCCACAGCGTGTGGCCCCGCTGCTGATATTTTTTTTCAAAAAGTGTCGTGGGCGCCTCGGGTGCGAAGGCGTCGACTCGACCTCTGCACCCGATCAGTGCGGCGGCCTCGGCGAACTCCTCAGCATAAATGGCCCAGTTGGTGCGCATCTCCAACGAGCCCCCGAGACGTGCCAGCACGGGAAAGGCGCCATGCCCATGAACCCGGCGCTTAAATTGCGAGGCCTTGGGCCAAGGGTTGGGATAGAGGAGCCAGTGGGCGTATAGCGGTATCCCCGCCTCAGTCAGACACTGCCAGAAAGGTTCGGCTTCTGCCCGTAGGAGAAGGCAATTCTCCGCGAGAGAACGCGGATGCTTGGCGAGTCTGTGCGCAGACTGGTCGATACCCACCACCCACTTTTCCGGGTGTTTTTCGGCTAGCAGGGCCGTGCTCATGCCCGTGCCGCAGAAGGAATCAAGAATGAGCGACCTTGGTTGGCTCTGGTAACGTGCCAAAAACTGCTCGAAGGCCCGTTGCGTGTGCTGCGGGCAGGGTTTTCTCCAGGGATTCTGTTGGTGATGCTGGACGACCTTAACCAGATCCGCATGCGGCGCCACTTGGTCGGTTCGCAGCACATTGGTCATATCAGATGCTTGATCAGTTTGCGGAGTCACAGTCACCTTGCCATCATAACGCGCAATCAGTTCGGGTCCGGTGAACGCTCACGTCATGCGCGAAGATCTTCGCCCTTTTTGGGTCAAACAGCTTTATGTTTCTTTTCGCGCGGCCTGGATCGACTGGTTTATCAGACCGCGCTGCGCACATCTGGGAGTGCACGCCACCATCATGTCGCCCTGGTATGTGGACATCTCGGGCCCCAACATATCGATTGGCCACTCTTTTACCGCGATCAATACCGTCAGTCAGCGTGTACAGATCGGTGTATGGGGCCGCGGGGTCGGAGAAGGGCGCATTACGCTGGGCGATGCTTGCCTTATGAGCCCGGGCTCGCGCATCAGCGCCAGCGACGAGATCGTGCTGGGCGACGGTTGCATGCTCGCCAATGGCGCCTACATTACCGACTCGGACTGGCATGGGTTGTACAACCGTATCGACCGGGACGAGGCGCCCACCCCCGTTCGGCTTGGTGACAATGTCTGGGTGGGTGACCATGCCACCGTGCTGAAGGGTGTCACGATTGGCGATAACAGCGTGGTCGCAGCGCGCTCGGTGGTCACTAAAGACGTCCCCGCGAATGTGGTGGTAGCGGGGAATCCCGCGCGGGTGGTGAAAGCGCTCAACCCTGACACGCCGCGATATACGCGGGCCGATCTTTACCGTGATCCAGAAAAAACCGCGCAACAGTTCACCGATCTTGATCGTTATGTATTGTCTAAAAACCGATTCTGGTTCTGGCTGTGGACGTTGGTCTATCCGGGCGCTCGTCGAGGGGGTTGAGTACCCATCAGAGTCGAGAGCGCCTCCCCGGGGCGATGCTATGCCCCCGCTAGGACGCCCTCACTGCCAAGTTACAGGAGCCTCAGTGGCTCCTCTTCAAGCAGCGCGAGTTGCTCCCGAAGCGCCAGAATCTGGTCGGCCCAATATCGCTCTTTGCCAAACCAGGGGAAGGCTACCGGAAACGCCGGGTCCTCCCAGCGACGCGCCAGCCAGGCGCTGTAATACACCATCCTTGCCGTTCGCAGCGCTTCAATCCATTTGATCTCGCGGGGGTCAAAGTCATTGAATTCCTCGTAACCGGCAATGAGTTCTGCCAGTTGCAGTTCTCTCTGGGCCCGGTCGCCCGAAAGAAACATCCAAAGATCCTGAATGGCGGGTCCCGTGATGCAATCATCGAGGTCGACAAAATGCGGCGTGTCGTCGCGCCACAAAATGTTGCCCACATGACAATCGCCGTGCAGCCGAATACCGTCCTGCGGCGTGTAGTCAGACATCAGGCGACTTGCGCGATCCATTAAATCGCGGCCCAGGCTATCCCAGGCTGGCCGGAGTTCCGAGGGCACCCATTCAGCACCGAGATAGCCAAGAGGCTCAATCAGCCACCGCTCCAGCGTAAAACTGATGCGCTCGGTGAAAGAAGCCGCACCCCCCACACGATGCAGGCGTCCAAGCGTTCGACCGAGGCCGAGAAGGTGATCGAAATTATCGAGCTCCGGGGCGTGCCCCCCGCGTCGGGGAAAGACGGCGATCCAGTAGCCCTCGGCCTCGTTCAGGGTCCGGCCATCAATGGCCATTGGCGCGACGACCGAAAGGCCGTTATCGACCAACTCCTCTGTGAAAGCGTGTTCTTCAAGGATCTGTGATCGTGACCAGCGCTCCGGTCGATAGAACTTCACGATGACCGGGTCCGCATCCTCGATGCCCACTTGGTAAACCCGATTCTCATAGCTATTGAGGGCCAACAGGCGGAGGTCACTGCGCAAGCCGATCGACTCGACGCAACTGATGACGCGATCCGGGGTCAGCCCGTCGTAGGGATGGGTCATGATGCCCCTCTCAGTGAAAGCGCTATCTTACCCTGCGTGGGCAGTGGCGGGCGTGCGAGCAAGCGCCCAAACCTCTACTGATGTGGCGCCAGCGGCCTTACATGCTGCCGCGGCCGCCCCGACAGTGGCGCCAGTGGTGATCACATCATCAACCAGCGTAATGTGTTGGCCCTCAGTGCCTGCCGCAGCGATGAAACGATCGGAGTGGTTCTCCCAGCGATCTGCTCTATTTGATCGGTGCTGAGCCCGCCGCAACCGCGTGTTGCGCAACCACGGCCTGACCCGGGTCTCACGCCCAAGGACTGGCCGCAGGGCGTGCGCCAGTAGCCAGGTGTGGTCAAACCCCCGCCGCAGCTGTCGATGCCACTGTGTGGGGATGGGCACCAGAATCCGGTGCTCATTCAGGTTCTGCTGCCTGTGCTGTGGCTGTGCCTGAACTGCAGTGTTGGTCGCAAAGAGGCAGGCCATCAATGTGGAGAGCTGGGGGTGATTCTGGAACTTCCAGAGATGAAGGAGCTCCCGAAACGTACCTTGCATGAGAAAGGGCGCCAGTATTCGCTCGCAGTTCGTTGGGCGCACGTGGCAGGCGGGGCAGCGAGACCGGCGCGGTGCCCCCGGAATGTGCAGCTTTGAGTGGGACATCGGCGTGGCGCAACGTTGGCAGGCGTGTTCATTGCGTGGGAGCGTCCTTTGACAGTCAGCGCAAAGGAAACCCCTATCGTTATGTGTTTCTCGACACAGCAAGCACTCTGCGGGGGCGAGCCATTGAATGACTTTAGGAACCAGTTTCCGCACGGACCATCGTCTGCGGTCTTGCACCATTTCCCTCCCCTGACGTGTCACCGGCGCTGCAGATCCTAGCGACCCCAGAGCACAACGTGCACATCGGTGCCTGCATGTGATGAGAGGATGGCAGGACAGATGCGACTGATCAGACGCTTGGTGTCATGCGTATTACGCAATAGAGTGTGGTCTCCGGCAGTGGAGTGAAACCGTGCACGACGGCAACCAAAAACCGAACCCTGACGCGCCGCAAAAGCTCTCTGAAGCTGATCAGGCCAGAGTCGATGCTTTTCTTGAGCGGGGCGTCAATTCGGTCGAGCGCAAACCGTTCCGACCGCTCTTTCTCCTTTTCCTGTTGATGGCCGTCGTGGCGGGCTTCAGTTTGCTGAGTCAGGGCATCGCGCAGTGGGCGGGCATTTACTGACGCCACAGCGCTTACCTTGGCCCGTATTTCTGGTTTTGGTATTCTGCGCGCCTCGGTGTGTAGCGCAGCCTGGTAGCGCACTTCCTTCGGGAGGAAGGGGTCGGAGGTTCAAATCCTCTCACACCGACCACCTCCA
>WTHO01000069.1:0-3495 GCA_011523115.1 Halieaceae bacterium
AGCCACGGGAAGTTGTTCGGCGCCATCGATAGAGATCGTGATCTCGGTCGCATCGCAGTACCAGCCCGAAAAGATTGCTTTCCCACTGATGGTGGTGCCGTTCCTGGGCGTCTCGATTATGCCCTGGGCGACCGCGCCGTGAGCAACCAACAGCATCGCGCCAAAGATGAAAAGTTGTCTGAACATATTTTTATGCCTCGTGGATCTGATTCGTTATCTTGGGCCGCTCTGAATGCGACTTCGCCTCTGCCCCTTTGCTAACCGCCCCTGTGCAGGGCTCGCGAACGCGCCGCGGCGTCACGGGTGACGGAATACGCCCCCCAGGAGACGCCCTAGTGTAGCGCCACGCAGGACACATAGCGCCCGCACTAGCCGATGCGCCGGTGTTTTTGCGTTAAAGTGGACCGCCTCCGCGGTAAGACAGACGGACCCTCGTGAGCTACAGAGTCATTTTTTCCCACGCCAACGGCTACCCGGCCGGATCCTACCGGGTTTTGACTGAGGCTATTGGGAGGCAGTACAGCATTCGGCCTTTCGATCACCGGCCCCTGTGGGGTGAGCCACCGCCTGGGCGGTTTCTGTCTTGGCAGACCTATGCGAATGATTTGATCGAGCGCATTGAGGCGGATCAGGCCGGGCCCGTCTGGTTAATCGGGCACTCGATGGGTGCCGCATCGGGTATTCTCGCCGCAGCCCGACGCCCCGAGCTGTTCGCCGGGATCATTGCGCTGGACCCGGTGCTTGTACCGACCCGCATTTGGTTCTGGTCGGTGCTGGTGAATCGGCTGATGCCCAGCGGGATGCCCATTATCAAGCGTGCCTTGGCGCGCCCTCATGAGTTTGACGATCTCGATTCGGCCTTCGCCTTTTACAGAGCTAAGAGCGTGTTCTCCGCGATATCAGATGAGGTACTGCGGGATTACGTGGAGGCCGGCCACGCAGTCAGCGAAGGTGGAGGGGTGCGCCTGCGTTACTCCGGCGCGTGGGAGGCCTGTGTCTACCGGTCAGTGCCTAGGGTGACGCCCTCATTGAGCGCACTGACCTGCCCGGTGCTGATCGTGGCAGGGGATACCTCTACTGTATTGACCCCCGCGATACTTGAGGGGGTGCATCAGCTCAACTCGCGTATCAGCTCTGTAGTATTGCCTGGCGGGCACCTGTTGCCTCTGGAGTCTCCCGAACAGTGCGCGGAGCAGGCACTCGTCTTTATTGAGGCGCACGACCAGGCGCTATGAGAAGCGGCAATCCTCAGGGCTGAGTGTTTCTAACCCCGAGCGGATTGCTTTCCCCCGGCTATCGGTGCGGTAGCGGGTGAAACGGAGTTGTGGTTAGGTGTTGGGACGTTGAAAAACAGATATGACGAGGGCGGATTGGCCCGATGAAAAATAATCCGGTGACAACCCGTTGGGCTGACCTCGACACCCGGCTGTTCTTCCCGCGCGAGTTGAGTTGGCTGTCCTTCAATGCACGAGTCTTGCAAGAGGCCGAGAACCCGTCAGTGCCCCTGATTCAGCGGGTTCGCTACCTAGGGATTTTCTCCAGTAATCTCGACGAGTTTTTTCGTGTGCGCGTGGCAGAGGTGCGCAGACTGATCAGTGTTTCTCACGGTCCCAAGCGTCAGGCAGCAAAGGATTTGCTGCAGTCCATTCAGAAAGAGGTTGTTGCACTTCAAAAGCAGTTTGATGCGATCTATGCCGCATTGATGGGTGAGTTACAGAAGGAAAGGATCTACCTCATCAGTGAAAAACAATTGGATGAAGGGCAGGCGGCGTTCGTTCAGCAATATTTCAGAGAGACCGTGTTACCGGAGCTGGAACCGATCCTGCTTGACGAGGCGCTTGCGATTCCCAACCTTGCGGACGAGTCATTGTATCTGGCGGTGACGATCAAAGCCTCAGACGGGGAGCGATTCGCCGTGTTGGAGGTGCCGTCAGAGCAATTGGGGCGGTTTATTGAAATCCCCCGACAACGAGGGCGAAGGCGGGGCACGGTGTACATCACCCTCGATAACGTGATCCGTGCCTGTCTGCTACAGGTCTTTCGCGGCGTTTTTGGCAATGCGTCGGTAAGCGCCTACTGTTTTAAGTTTTCTCGTGACGCGGAACTGGAGCTCGACCCGTCAATTAACGAGAGCCTGATCGAAAAAATGGCCTCGAGCCTCAAGCAGCGACGGCGAGCCGATGCCGTCAGGTTTGTCTACGATAAAACCATGCCCGATGCGCTACTGAACGCGTTGCGTAAGAGTTTCGGATTTGGGCGTTACGACAGCATGATCGCCGGTGGTCGCTACCATAACTCGAAGGATTTTCTGTCGTTTCCCAACCCGGGTGGCAAAAGCCTCGAATTCAAGCCCTTTCCCAGCATTAACATCCCCGAGATTGACGACCCGGCCAGCATTTTTGAGGTCATCAGAGAGCGAGATGTCCTGCTTTATTTTCCGTATCACCCCTTCGACTACATCGTGGATGTGTTGAAGACTGCGGCGCTTGATCCCGATGTCACGGCCATCAAAATTTGCCTTTATCGCACGGCGACCAATTCCCGAATTGGCGAGGCCCTGATCAACGCTTTACACAATGGCAAGCGAGTGGTCGCTGTAGTCGAGCTTGCCGCACGATTTGATGAGCAGGCGAATATTGAAATGGCACATCGCCTCACCGAGGCAGGTGTAGAGGTGATTTTTGGTATCCCGGGCCTCAAGGTTCACTGCAAGCTGTTCTCCATCGAACGGCGGGAAGAGGGCCAGATTCGCTATTACAGTCACATTGGCACAGGGAATTTCAACGAAAAGACGGCCCGCCTGTACACCGACTTTTCGCTTCTGACCTCGGATCAGGTGATCGGTCAGGACGTCGCTTCTGTCTTCGAGTTTCTCAAGTTCAATTATCGGTTGCCGCAGTATCGGGAGCTGTTGGTCTCGCCCCATAGTTCGCGTTCGGGTCTCATGGCGCGCATCGATAGAGAAATCGAACATGCCAAACAGGGGTATCGCGCCATGATGACCCTGAAGTGCAATAACCTGGTTGACAGGCAGTTCACGCTGAAGCTCTACGAGGCGAGTCAGGCGGGCGTTCAGATCCGTCTCATCGTCAGGGGAATGTGCTCCTTGTTACCTGGCGTCAAGGGAATATCGGACAACATTGAAGCGATCAGTATTATTGACCGGTATCTCGAGCATCCCCGCGTTTATGTCTTCCACAATCGGGGTGAGCCCGAGTATTTGCTGGGCTCGGCGGACTTGATGACCCGGAATATCGACTACCGGGTTGAGGTGCTGTGCCCAGTGAAAGACCAGGCTGTGCAACAGCAATTACAAGACATACTGGATCTGCAATGGCACGACAACGCGAAGGCACGCGTACTCAATGCCAAGCAGGATAACCAGATGGTCGAGAGAGTTGCCAAAGCAACATCCCTGCAGGCGCAGGAAAGCATTCATCGCTATCTGTACACCGGTAAAAAGCCTCGAGTGTCGCGGTCTCTGATGCGTCAACC
>WTHO01000069.1:3595-6338 GCA_011523115.1 Halieaceae bacterium
ACGTTCATGATATCGGGCTCGCCTCGGAAGCGACTCAGTACGAAATCGCGATAGTCCTGATTCTTCTCGCACCAGGCCCGCACGTGCCAGCGCATGCCGGTCCATACGAGCGTGTGCGGCACGATAATGCGCCCCTCCCGGTCTGGTTGGTTGAGCGAGACGTAGTCGACCTCAACGCGTCGGTGTTCCCGCGCTGCCTGAATCAGCGGTCTTAAAATAATGGGTGGTATGTGCCTCCTGGGCACGGTGAGCACCTCAGTGCCCATTAGCGCATCGGGCAATCGGCCCAATACCTGCTGCATGTCACTGACCCCGGCGACGATATCCAAATATTCATCGGTCTCGCCTTGACTGATCTTGGGAGAGAATTCTGCGCTGGGCCGATAGCCCTTGATGGTCGCGTCGTACTCGAGGTTGCCTGGGGCGACTGTCCGCTTGTAGTTGTTGATGTCCTTGCTGGCTTGCTGGCGGCCGATGCCAAACACATCGCAAAGGTGGCGAGTCGTCAACCGGCCCTCCCAGAGCGCCACGATCTCTATGAATCGGTAGCGAAGAAGCTGTTCCCAACGGGTGTCTTTCATAAGGATTTCCGGAGCTGAGCTAAATGCTTTGCTCGCAACGGCCTGTGTTTCTCTAGTGTGCAAAGATACTGCGATTCTTGCCGAGCCGATATACGGGGGTCGTTGTGGGTCAGGTTTCTTTCGCTGTTTGAGATGAGCGGGTGAGGGCCAGTCCGCTGATGGCCAGCAGCGCGCAGGCTAAGATGATGAGGGCAGGCTCTATCAGGCGGCCTCTGTAAAGTTCACCGGCGAGCGCGCCGATGGCAGAGGCCAGTAGGGCATGAGTGAAGCCATACACCGCAGAGGCAGCCCCCGCCCGCTCCCGAAACAGCGATATTGCGCCCATCGATGCGTTCGCCGCGGTCAAACCAACACCCAAAAAGAACAAGCACGATAGTAGCGCCATGACAGGCATGAACTGGGCGGCATTGGGTGAGAGTAACGCGATAGCCAATGCTGAAGTCAGACTGATGAGTAGCCCAGCCCTCAACGTATTATCGAGCCCGTAACGCACCACGACTCGCGCATTAATCAAGCTCCCTGTCATGAAGCCCAGTACCGTCATGGCAAATGCGTAGCCAAACAGGGCAGTGGGAATACTGAAGACATCTGGGAGAAAATAGGCGACCGTCGACAGATAGCAAAACAATGCGGCGAAGGAGAAAGAGCCCGCCATCTGATACCCCAAAAAAGCCCGGCTGCTAAGCATTTCACCAAACGCGCCCAGCACGCTCCCGAATGTCAGGCGCTCGCTGATGGGGGCGGGCGCTGATTCGGGCAGACGCGCGAGGGCAAGCAAAATGAGCGCGCCAAACCCGGCCAACGCCACAAAGATGGCAGGCCAGGCGAAGAATTTCATGATGAGAACTCCAGCGCTGGGCGCCAGCATCGGTATGACGGCCATGGCGCCGGACAATGTGGACATGACCTGCGCAGCGCGATTTCCCTCGTAGCGGTCCCGCACAATGGCTCGCGCAATGACGGGGCCGCTCGCCGCCGCTATTCCCTGAAGACCGCGCATGACCCACATGAGATCCATATCATGCGCGATTGCACACAGTACAGAGGTGACGATAAAACAAACGGTGCCTGCGCGGACGACGGGGAGTCGCCCGAATTGGTCTGATAAAGGGCCGAAGATGAGTTGCCCCAGCGCCAGGCCGACCATAAAAATACTGAGGGTCAATTGACCCTCTGCCTCGGAGGCACCGAGGTCGTTGATCATGTAGGGAATCGCAGGAAGGTAAAGGTCCGTGGCAATCGCGGCGTAGGCCACGAGGCCCACCAGCGTGCAATAGGTCAGCAGCTCCCCACCCCGGGGCGCGGGTTTCAATTCAGAGTGGTCGCTTGCAGCTCAACTACCGGGCAGCTTTCCGGCACAAAAAACTGACCGTTTTCGGCATCCATGACATCGAGGCCAATTGCTTTGTTGTTGGAGAACAGCGCGACCCTCATCACATAGGTGGTGTGCTGGTTTTTCATCTCCATGAGCTGGAACAGCTGCACCTCGGCACCCTCATCGTTCGCGGCCTGCGTTGCGACGTGCTCCATATAGCTCTTCGCCTGCTTTGCTTCCATCGGGGTCATGGGTTTTTCGAGAATGGTATTGAGCATGGCGCTCACAGAGGCTTGATTATCTTCCGCCAATAACGTGCTCTGCACTTTGGCTTGCAGTTCTGTCATGTGATGTCCCCCAGATTGGCGTCGGTCAAAACCGGGCCGACGCGCAGTTTAACACCGTTTTCCCGGTTTTTATGGGTTGGCGAATTGCCTCGCTAAACCAATGAGTTACACTCGCCCACCGGATCCACTGGGGAGGCAACTGAGCGTTGGACGCTTCCAAGCAAACCTATTACCGGCTGGTCAGGGACGACGACATGTTGTTCTGGTTGTTGCAGTCTGTTGGCTGGATCGGCATTTCCCTGTTGACCTACTTGAGCCTAACGGTTCCCTATGAGCAGTATGAGCTTTCATATTTTGCTCACAACGTAGGGCAGTCGGCCTTGGGGTTTCTGCTGTCGACGCCGCTGCGCTACCTCTACAGAGCGGTATGGAACTGGGGAGGCTTGGCGCGAGCTGCGGTTGTGTTGGGTAGCGCCATCACCTTGGCAGTGCTGTGGTCTGCACTCCGCCTGGAGCTCTTTATGGTGATGACGGGAGAGGAGGGACTGTGGAAAGACTTC
>WTHO01000029.1 GCA_011523115.1 Halieaceae bacterium
GTTTTGTTGCGCACATCGACCCGATAATGATCGACGATCTCATCAAAGCAGCCAATGGGACCATCTGGGCCGAAACCCGTCCTCCCATTCTTCTCTGGCTAGTGGTTGATGACCGGATGGGCCGCCGCTTCGGTAACACGCCTGCCGAGGAGATACTTTGGGTCGATTTAAGCGACTCATTCGATGCGCTGGGCGTCAAATTGCGGCGGCCGCTCTATGATCTTCCGGACTCTGTGTTGGTGTCGCCCAAGACCCTGTGGGATAGAGATTTTGGGCCAATTGTGGAGGCGTCCGAACGATACGGGATGACGCACCTCCTGCTTGGTCGGCTGATTGGTCTGAGTAACGGGCGCTATATTGGTGAATGGATTTATCGCGATAGCAGTGTAGAGCGGTCGGTCTCCGTGCAAGCCGATTCGCGCGGGGCGTTGATTCAACCGGGACTGTCGCTGGCGATGGACGCCATGCGCCAGCAATATGCAGTGGCGCTGACAACGCAGGGCACGCAGAAAACACTGCAGGTCAGGATCCGCAATGTGATCAGTCTCGAGGACTTTGTGGCCGTCACCCAGAGTATCGCCGCGATTCAGACACTGGAGCATGCAAGGCCCATTGCCGTGCAGGGTGACACGCTGACAATGGAACTGACCGGGATCGGCGATGCAGACACACTCACACGCCTGATGGCACCGCTACCCAATTTTTCCTGGGTCAGCAGCGACCCGGACAGCGACGATGGGTTGATACTGAATTGGTTGGATTCCTGACCGACGCCAAGGCAATGCGAGACCGACATTCATGACCACGTCGTCAACCCAGATACCCCTGCCAATGCGCCGAGAGGATCTTGCCAGTTGGGATAATTGGCTGAGCCGCCCGGAGACCTCGGCGTTGGAACAACTGCTGGCCGCCGAGCCGTTTCCCGAACACGGCGCATACCTGTGGGGCCCGGGTGGTATGGGCAAAAGCCACCTGCTTCAGGCGTGCTGCGAGGCGCATGGCCACCATGCGCGTTACGTTCCTTTGCGCGAGTTTGGTGGTTTCCCGCCTGATCGGGTATTAGCCGGCGCCGAAACCGCGCGCGTGATCGCGCTGGATGACGTCGATACGATCGCCGAGAGCCGGGTTTGGCAAGAGGGCTTGTTTGGCTTCTTCAACTTATGCGAGGAATCGGGTGCGCGCCTGCTGGTTACTGCATCGGCAGCACCTCAACAGCTTGTGGACATGCTCCCCGATCTCCGATCGCGTCTGAGTAGTCTCCCGGTGTTTCAAATGCCGCACTTCAGCGAAGAACAGATTGCTGACTTACTTCGCCTGAGGGGGGAGGCGATCGGTTTGCAGCTCAGCGAAGACGTTATCCGTTACTGCTCGGTCAGGTTGACCCGCAATCCACAACGAGTCGTCAGCTTTGTGAACGCGCTGGACCAACTCAGTTTGGCTCAACGCCGAGCCGTCACGGTGCCCTTTGTCAGGGAGTCGGGGCTATTGCATCTGGCGACTGGGGAATAGCGTACTCGCCCGGAGACAGCTGCAGGTATTGCCTCAACCAGTGAACGCTGAGATATAAAGGTAGCGTGTCTGCCAAAGCGCACAGCGCCTTGAACGCGTAGTTGCTGCCGACGAGCGTGGCAAGCGCCGCGATGGCGATATCCCCGGCGAGAAACGCCGCACCAAATGTCACGGTGACCACCATGACGGAGTCGACCAACTGACTCAGCAGGGTACTGAAGTTGTTGCGCAACCAAAGATGCTTGCCTTTCGTCACGCGTTTCCAAAAGTGATAGAGCTGCACATCGCAGTACTGGGCGGCGATATAAGCCAGCATTGACGCAAAGACCGCGCCTGAAGTCGTCGCGTAAATTAGCTGAAACAGGCCGACCTCAGACTCGACCACCGAGCCATTTGGCAGCGTGACCGGCGCGGCCAGTTGTAGCACCTGCCAAGGAGGCATCATCGATTCCGGAACGGCGGGCGCGGTGGCGCCCAGGGTCAGCACGGCCAATATCAGGCAATTAATGCCCAGTCCCACGCTGACCAGAAAATTCGCGCGTGCTCGCCCGTAAAGCTCGCTGATGAGGTCGGTACACAGGAACGTCAGGGGATAAGGGAGCACGCCGACTGCCAATGCGAGCGGGCCTAACTGGATAAAGCGGGTAATGCCCACGACGTTAAGCAAGGTCATCGCAGACAGAAAGATCCCAGCGAGCACCAGAAAGGTTCGCTCGCGGCGCTCCCTGATCATCTCCGTTGGCAGCGTCACGTCAGTGCTCAATTTGGCCTAGATTGCCATGGAGCACAGCGCCGTTGATCACAGGGTGTTGATGCGCCCAAAGAATCAAGTCAGCGATCTCATCGGGCGCTACCAGCCTGCCAAAGCTGTTCATGGCGCCAAGATCTTCCAGTACGGATTCATCGTTGCCGACATGCTGGCGCAGCATGGTCGTATCGGTAAATCCGGGGCAGATAAGCGCGGTGTGGATGCCGCGCCCCATAAGGTCCTGACAAGTGGCCCGCATCATGCCCAGCTGGGCATGCTTACTGACCACGTAGCTAAAGGCACCGGCAACGGCTTTTTCCGACAACGTAGAGCCCACGTAAAGCACGCTGGAACCGCGAGGCATCTGCGGCAATAACGTGCGATTGATCGCGTTGATGCCAACCACATTGACGGCCAGAACCCGCTCCAGGTCTTCATCTGACGTGACATCACACCGATCCTTGAGCATTAATGATGCGTTATGTACGAGGCAGACTGGACCATCCTGCTGACTCCCGAGACGCTCCGTGAGAGCAGCGCAGGTTGACGCGAGGGATTCGGCGTCGCCGAGGTCAGTGCCAATGGTTTCAACGCCAGCCACGGGGCAGTCCCGTCGCGAAATATTGATCACGGTGTCACCGCGGTCCATAAATTGTTGCGCGGCCGCGGCGCCGATACCCGAGCTGGCGCCGGTCAGAATCGCAATGGCGGGCATGTTGTGTCCTCGACAAATCTCAGGGGGCGACAGGGTACTGCAGCCGCGCCATCGGGTCACGGCTTTGACGCGCATCCTCCCAGTGTTCAGTGGTGGGGGACTTGCCCATTTGGCTTCCATCACACACCATACGGCGTCTCCATCCCGAGGCCCTACATCATGACCCAGCTTGCAACGCTGCATATCGACAAGCAGGCGCACAAATTTTCGGCTGCCCACTTCACGATTTTTTCCGAGACCGAGCGGGAGCGGCTGCATGGGCATAACTACGGGGTTTCCGCGCGGATCGTGGCTGAAATGGGAAGTAATGGCTTCTCTGCGGATTACAATGTGTACAAGCGTTGTCTGCAGAAGATCTGCGATGCTCACGATGAGTACATGTTGCTGCCCGGTAAGTCGCCATGGCTGTCGGTGGCCGAGCGAGATGGTGAATACCACGCCACCTTTGCGGGTAAAACGCTGCGATTCCCCGTTGATGAAACATTGCTACTACCGATCGTCAATGTGACGGTTGAAGCATTGGCCAATTATCTGCTCTCTGAGGTAATGGCGGAGGCCGCGATCGGCGATTTACTGGAGCTCGAGCTGTTCGTCACGTCTGGCGATGGCCAGATGAGCTCCGCTTGCTGGAAAGCGCCCTGAAAAAAATTGCGGTTTAAGGGGAACTTTCCCGGATACGGGCTGTCATAGAGACAGTTGTTGAGATGGTGATGTCTGCGGGGGCATCGCAAGGGAAACGTCTGAGCAGCGAGGGTCACACTGTTGAGACCCTCCCCGTTTTGAGTGGCTCCTTCATTGCCGGTTGCTTTGCAACCGGCTTTTTTTTGGCACCGATTTTTTTCCCTTCACCCCCTTGCGCACCATATTGGGCATGACACAGCGCTGCAGGACTGCTCAGCGCCGTCGCTGCCGCCATAGCTCCATTAAACCTTGCTGCGTCTGGGGGCCAACCAGGGTATCCGTGACCTCTCCGTCTGGATTGACCAACAAAGTCGTGGGCAGCACCCGGGGTCGCTCAATGCCAAGTGCCGCACCGGGATCCTTCTCCAGAAGCTGAAAAGTGATGCCCATCTCGGCCGCTTCCTCGCGCAGGGTTGCTCCCTCCTTGCCGTCATAGTTGACGGCCAGCACCACTAGATCTGATCCCGAATCGACCGCATTGAGCTCAGGTATCTCCTCGCGACAGGGGGTGCACCAGATTGCCCAATAGTTAATCACGCGCCATTGCCCGTCGCCGGGCAAGTCAGGAGTGCTGAGCTCGCATCCAGAAAGATGAACGATCACCAACATGAGCGTGATGGCGCGCATCATCAGTTGCTGTCGTCGCCGGAGAATAGCGTGGCCAGTGATACATCAAGGCGCGTTGCCCGCTCAGTCCGGTCTGCGCTGAGTAAGTTGATGGCGGCCTCCTGCCATGGCAGCGCGTCGGCCGTGGGGCCGAAATCAGACTCGGACCGAATTAAGTCGGCAAGGGAAGCCAAAGAAACCTGATGGAGGTCCCGGCTGAGGAGGTAATTGCCTCTGTCGAGGCGCTTCAGCCATTGGGCGTCGATCAGCGTATCGCGAATGCTGCGCCAGCTGTCTGAGTCCACGCCTCTGACGGGGGTTGTCCTGGCGTCAATAATTTCCAACTCTGAAACGCCGCGCCCCTCTTGCTGGGCAAGCCATAAAAGGTAGAGCACGTTCAGCGCTTTGATCAGTCTCGGCGTTTTAGCTTGCTCGGTCGTCTGGTAAGCAGAGAGGCTGTGGGTCAACACCGCGCCGAGAAGCACGATAATCCAGGTGACGTAAATCCACATCAGGAACAGCGGCACCCCCGCGAACGCGCCGTAGACTAATGTGTAGCTGGATTTTGCCATGACGGCGGTGAACAGCAGGCGGGCGATGGTGAAAGTGCCGGCCGCGAACACGCCGCCGACGAGAGCGTGCCTAAAAGGCACCTGACAGTTGGGCACGATCACGTAAAGACAGGTCAAACCCATGGCGCTGATGAAGAAGGGAAGTAGCCCGATTAGCATCGATCCGACACCAAAGAGCTGGATATTGCCCAACTCGTTTGCCGCCGCGAAGACATAGGCCCGGGCCCCTAATCCCAAACCGATGGCCAATGGGCCGAGGCTCAGCACGGTCCAATACAGGAAGAAGCTCCGCAGTGGTTTGCGATTGGCCCGGTTGCGCCAAATGTCGTTCAACGCTTTTTCTATATTGCGCAGCATCAGGATCGCCGTGACGAACAAGATGGCGACGCCAAACACGGTGAGCGAGCGCGCGTGTTCTATGAATGTAGAGAGATACTGAACGACCTGAGTGGAACTCTCGGGCAGTAAAAACTGCAGCAGAAATTCGCTGAGTTTCCCCTCGATATCACCGGCTGCTGGTAAAGCAGAGGCAATGGATAGGGTGACAGTTAACAGCGGGACCAGAGCAAACAGGCTGACAAACGTCAGCGCGGCTGCGCTTGCGTTGAGTCGGTCCGTGACGATACGGCCCAGAAGGTAGCGCAGGCCGGGGCCCGCCTGCTGGATGATTGGATGCGTTACCATGCACTTTTGGCCAACTGGCAAGATGATTGCGAATGCTCACTCTAACGCGACGTTTGAGCGCGCGTCGAGGGACTAAAGTGGACAGATTCTGTTGAGCGGTGACCCCTATATTTTAGTGCTGTACTACAGCCGCGATGGCGCCACAGCTGCCATGGCAAAGCAGGTTGCCAGAGGTGTGGAGTGTGTCGCGGGAATGGAAGCGCGCCTTAGGACGGTACCTTCTTTGTCACAGGCCCCATTGTCCCAGCCCGCGGCCGAGTCGGATTTTCCTGCGCTCCATGCCACCCAGGAAGACCTTAAAGACTGCTCCGGCTTATTGCTGGGCAGTCCCACCCGGTTCGGCAATATGGCAGCGCCGCTGAAACAGTTCCTCGATGAAAGTAGCTCGCTTTGGCTGCAAGGCGCTCTCATCGACCGACCAGCAGGTGTATTCACTTCGACCAGTTCAC
Source organism: Halieaceae bacterium (assembly GCA_011523115.1). Taxonomy (GTDB): domain Bacteria; phylum Pseudomonadota; class Gammaproteobacteria; order Pseudomonadales; family Halieaceae; genus Luminiphilus. The sequence goes on from WTHO01000029.1 coordinate 5,965, forward strand.
TTCACGGAGGCCAGGAATCGACCCTACTGAGCATGATGTTGCCGTTAATGCATCACGGAATGGTTATCGTGGGCGTGCCGTACTCGGTAGCTGAGTTGCGCGGAACCGATGCCGGCGGAACCCCCTACGGTGCCAGCCATTGGGCTACCGAGGCGGGTGATCGTATGTTGGATGAGAAGGAGGCGGCGATTTGCCGCGCTCTAGGTAAACGCGTCGCCGACTGGGCTCTTCGGAGGCCCGAGGCCTAAATCTGATGAAGGAAAAGATACAGCGCGGCGCACTCACTCGATCCATGTGGTGGATCATGTGGGGCACCTGGCTTGGCCTGCTGGGTCAGCAGGCGGCAGATGTCGAGCGCTTTGCGGGGACATGGGCATTGGTAGGCTTGCGGTGCCTGCCCCTTCTGCTTTACGTCTGGTTTGCGCTGCGCGACAGCTTGCGCCTGCTGATCTGGTACGAGCTGGTACTACTGTTTTATTTCATTTCGTCGGTGGAGGCTGCGTTTGCCTACGAGGCCGACACGCTATCCGTTGCGGGTCTAGCACTGGTGGTTATTCAGTTCACGGTCTGTATGCTGTACATCCGGTATCGAGGTCGTGAGGTGCGGGCGGCGTCGAGAGACGAGTGAATCAGCGTTGTTAAGACTGATCTGGGTCCTGGCTGACGCTGGGTTGTGGTGCCGTCTTTAGGATGCGAATCGTTGAGCAGGCTGAATTACAGGCCTGATTTGTAACAGTTCATTAAGGATAGATCGAACGAGGGATTTGAAATGATGCGGTTGTTGAAAGGAATCTGGCGAGTACTGAGCGGCATCAGCCGCGTGATCACCGTACTGGCGCCGCTGGTTTTTGTGGCGATTTTTGTCATCGCCTTTAGCGCGGGTCTCAGTGACTCGACGCCCGAGCCGCTGCCCGAAAAGGCGGCACTACTGATTGCGCCCTCCGGGCCGCTGGTAGAGGACGCGCCACCGGTGGATCCGGTCTCCGCCTTCCTGAATCAGGATTATGATCAGCCAACGCTGCTGAACGATCTGGTGCGCGCGATTCGCTGGGCGGCAGAAGACGACAGAATCACAGCGCTGGTGCTGGATCTTGAGAACCTCGCCGGGCCATCAACCAGTCAGACGTTGGAAATCAGTGATGCAATGGCCGAGTTTCAGGCCGCGGGCAAGCCGGTTATCGCGGCAGGCGATTTCTATACCCAAGCGCACTACCTTCTCGCTTCACAGGCAGATCACATCCTGTTGCACCCTGAGGGCGGTATGTTTCTCGAGGGCTTTTCAGTCTATCGGTCTTACCTCAAGACCTTTCTGGAAAAAATTCGCGTCACCATGCACGTGTTCAGAGCCGGCGAGAGCAAGTCGGCGGTCGAGCCTTACTTGCGGGACGACATGTCAGAGACCGAGCGGCGCATCGTGACACAGTGGCTTGGCGGGCTGTGGTCGACTTACACACAGCACGCCGAAGCGGGACGGGATCTGCCCGAGGGAGAGATGGACCGTTTTATCGCCGATTTCGGCGGTCGGCTTCAGGCTTCCAATAACGATCTCGCCGAGACAATACTCGCTGGCGGCTGGGTCGACGTTCTGGCTGATCACTCCGAGATGGAGGACGCGCTGGCTGAGTGGGTAGGAGTCACCGATGACGAGGGTCACGCCGAGATGATCGGCCTGGGCCGCTACGTCGATGACGTCAAGGCCAGTCTGTCGCTGGAACTGGAGGGATTGCCGCTGATTGCGATCGTCCCCGTAGAGGGCACTATCGTGCCGGGTGATAGCGAGGAGGGCATGGCGGGTAGTGACACCATCACCGGCTACATCGACATGGTGCTGGAGGCGGAAGATCTTGCGGCGGTGGTGCTGCGTGTGAACTCGCCCGGTGGCAGCGTCTTCGCGTCAGATCTTATCCGGCGCAAACTCGCCGAGGTCAGAGCAGCCGAGATACCCGTGGTGGTCTCGATGGGAAGTGTTGCCGCCTCCGGAGGTTACTGGATTGCGGCAGAAGCAGATGAGATTTGGGCGCTACCCACAACGATTACGGGCAGTATTGGCGCGTTCAGTGCTTTTCCGACGATTGAGGGCGTCATCGATTATATCGGTGTCAAAGTCGACGGTTTAGGGACAACACCCTTGGCGGGGGCGGCGAGTCTGAATCGAGGCCTCAGCCCGGAGATGTCCAATATCGTGCAGGCGCTGTCCTATGGGGCATATGAAGATTTCATCGAGTTGGTGGCGACGGGTCGCAATATGAGCGATGCAGATGTCAGGGAAATTGCCGAGGGGATCGTGTGGATTGGCGCCGACGCAGCCGAGATCGGTCTGGTCGACCAACTCGGTGGCCTGCAGGAAGCGGTAGAGTCTGCCGCTGCGCTGGCCGGTGTTGACCAATGGCGAACGGGACGGACGCAAGTGCCCCCATCCTTTGAAAGTATCTTGCTGGAGGAACTCAGCCGGTCGTTCAGCGCCTCGGTCCTCCCCAAGGGCGGGTGGTTTGAATCTCTCATCGAGGGCTTCCGCCCGGTGGTGAAAGGTGTGTCAGATTTGCGGGACCCCATGCACGTTTACGTCCAGTGCCTGGCCTGCGCTCCCGTCCTGTGACGTGAGTTACTGACTGAGTGCTGGAGCTTTCAGATCAAGAGGCCGATGCCAAGCCCGCTGCAACGGTTATCCTGATACGACCCGTGGGTGACGGTATAGAGGTGCTGCTGCTCAAACGGAGCGAGGCACTGAAACACATGCCCGGCCTGTGGGTTTTTCCCGGTGGAAAAGTCGAAGCCGACGACCCGGGGGAGGGTGACTTTGAGCGGGCCCGCAGCGCGGCAGCGAGGGAGTGTCACGAGGAGGCAGGTGTGGCCCTGCGGACTGACCTGCTGACCCCATTTTCGCATTGGCTGACGCCGGTGGTGGTCAAGCGCCGGTTTGCAACCTGGTTTTTCTGGGCGCAGGTCCCCACAGATACGGCCGTACAGGTCGACGGAAGCGAGATCACGGCGCATCAGTGGTGGCAACCTGCGCACGCCATTGCGGCTCATCATGCGGGCGATCTTCCCATGACACCTCCCACTTTGGTTTCGCTGCATGACTTGGACGCACTGGATTGGTCATCGTCTGCCGCTGCGGATCTTGAGGCTCGGAAGCCACCTAGATTTTTTCCCAATGTGATCCGTGACGACTCACAGATGGTGTTCCTGTATGAGGGGGATGTCAGCTACGCGACGGGAGATCTGTCCCAAGAAGGCAAACGCCATCGTACGGTAGGCGATCGAGGCGTATTTCAATATCAGCGGAGCCTGAACGGCCACTAGGTGTTGTCAGGTCTCGTCTGCACTATTCGAACCACTTTCCGCCGGGTAAAAGGCGGCGTGTTTCGCTGACTGTCTCATCAAAGAGTGGTTTGAGGCGCCTATCGCTGCCCCCTTCCTGTCGGCGCGAGATCATGGTCATCGGGAACAGATAGATGTCCATGCTCCGATACCGCAACGCCCGTGATCGGCCTTTGCGGTCTCGATAGACCACCCAGGACATACTCAACGTATCGCCCAAGAGATCGCCAAATACAGCACCCATGGCCTGTAAGGTCAGCGTGTCAGTGGGCGGCACCATGCGTTCGTCGAGGATCCGCTGCAGGGTATCCAGATCCCGGTCTGTATTGCCGGTAAGGCCCCGGCCGAGGCGGTTGGCGAGCTGCTCCACACGACCACGCTGCTCGTCCATAAACTGTTGGTCAATGGCGGTCAGGGGTTCGATCGACACCTCAAAGTTCGAGCCCTGCGCCTGCGCAAGTACCGGCCAGAGCATGAGCGCCGTGGCCATGATCACTATCTGAGTGTGCCGGAGCGCAATCCCAAAAAAGGCCACCGTCGCTGGTTGTGCAACGCACTCTGAAGTGGATAATTGCGTCACCATGCTGTTCTGTCCCCAACCCGTGTTTGCCCGTCCCGGAGTGAATCGATGATAACCGGAAGCATTGTTGCGTTGGTAACGCCCATGCACCCAGACGGTGCCATCGATTGGCAGGCGCTTGCGCGCCTGATTGAACACCACATCGAGTCGGGGACCGCTGGACTCGGGGTGGTAGGTACCACAGGCGAGAGCCCAACGCTGACGGTGCCCGAGCACTGCGAAGTCATCCGGTTTGCCGTTGAGCAAGCAGGGGGGCGAATTCCCGTGGTGGCTGGCACAGGTGGCAATTCAACGCATGAGGCGATTGAGCTGACGGTGTCAGCGGCCGAGGCAGGAGCAGATTACTCGCTGTCTGTAACACCGTACTACAACAGGCCCACCCAGCACGGCCTTTTTGAGCATTTCCAAGCCGTTGCGCGGGCAGTCAATCTACCCATCATCCTCTACAACGTGCCGGGACGCACGGGGTGTGACTTGCTGAATGAGACTGTCGTCCGGCTGAGTCAAATTGACAATATCGTTGCCATCAAGGATGCAACGGGTGATGTGCAGCGTGGGTCCCGCCTGATTGAGGCTGTGCCAGACGGTTTTGCTGTGTTCTCGGGCGATGATGCAACTGCGCTTGAACTGATGCGTCATGGCGCCAAAGGTAATGTATCGGTGACAGCGAACATTGCTGCCAGCGACATGGCAGCAATGTGTAATCTAGCGCTGTCTGGCGAGTGGGAGGCAGCGGCAGATATCGATGCCAAACTGGCAATGCTGAACGACTTACTTTTCAGCGAAGCCAACCCGATTCCGGTAAAGTGGGCCATGGCGCACAGAGGTATGATTGACAGTGGTATTCGGTTGCCGCTGACACCGCTCTCTGAGGCATGTCGCGCGCCTCTTGAGAAGGCAATGGAGACGTATTTCGCGTGATTCGATCACTACTTTTTGTCGTGATGATTGGCTTTTTACCGGGTTGTAGCTGGTTATTCGGCGAGGATGGACTGTTTCCCGACAACGCCAGTCGTTATCAAACCGCGCCAGAGCTTGCCCCGATTGACGTGCCGCCTCACCTGACAACGGATGCCATTCAGCCAGATTATCCCGTGCCACCCATTGCCGAGAGTGCGCAGCTTGCAACCCAGTTCGAAACCCCTCGACCCACACCGCTTACGGCAAAAAATCAGGCCGATGCGGTGCGGATCCAGAGCCTATCCGGAGAGCGTTGGGCCTTGGTCAACGTCGCGCCGGGCCAGTTATGGCCCCAGGTGCGCGGGTTCCTGACAACCAGCGGGATTGGTGTGGCGGCAGTCGATGCTGAGGCCGGTTTGATCGATACGCAGTGGTTCAAACTCGAGGACCGTGAGCTGGCAACGCGTTTTCGCTTTCGAGTGGACACGGGTGTTCAGCGAAATACGGCGGAGTTGCACGTGCTACAGCAGTCGCGTGGCGTAGAAGACGTGGATTGGCCCCCAGAATCTGATGATCAAGATCTCGAGCGTAAGGTGTTGCAGGACGTAGCACAGTATCTCGCCAACAGCGCCGAGTCTGTGCCCATCTCGATGATGGCGGATCGATCAATGAGTGATTCAGGGCGGATTACTCTGGAGGACTCAGAGCAAGAGACCCGCATCCGCTTGGAGTTGCCATTCGACCGGGCCTGGGCATCTCTGGTTAAGGGTGTCGAGGAAGCCGATTTTGTCATCGACGACCGCAACAGAAGTGAAGGCGTACTCTACGCCACCTTCGTCGGACCTCAAGACGAGGAAGACAGCGGCTGGTTTGATTGGCTTTGGGGCGGCGAGGACGACCACCCACTGGCCGGGCATCATTATCAAATCCATCTGGATGCCGCAGGTGACAACGTCATGTTGATCACATTGCGCGGAGGTGAAGGTGAAGAGGTTGAGCGGCGTGAGCAACAGGCGCTACTGACTATTCTCCGGGGCAATATCACCTGATGCGAATCGCGTCCCTCGGGAGTGGTAGCAAGGGGAACGCGACGCTGGTCGACACAGGCGAGACCCTCCTCCTTATTGACTGCGGTCTCACGCGAAAAGAAGCTGAAGAGCGGCTGGTCGCAAGGGGCGTTTCCGCAGGTGAGATAGATGCCATTCTGGTGACGCACGAGCATGGTGATCACTGCCGAGGCGTCGCTGCGCTCTCAAGCAACTACGAAATCCCCGTTTTCCTGACCGCGGGCACTGCAGGTAGCCCTAAACTCGATGGGCTGAAACAAAGTGTGATTATCCGCCCCGGAGACCGTTTCGATGTGGGTGATTGCCGAATTGCAGCGGAGCCCGTGCCCCATGATGCTCGTGAGCCCGTGCAGTTCTGCTTGGAGGCAGGTGCAGTCAAGCTGGGTATCCTTACCGACCTCGGCACCATCACGCCCCACGTCGTGCAGGCGTTCTCCGATTGCGATGCCTTGGTGCTCGAGTTTAACCACGACCCCGGGATGCTAGCGGAGGGCCCTTACCCACGTTCTGTTAAAGCCAGGGTGGGCGGCGCTTTCGGTCACTTGACCAATCAACAGGCGCGACAATTTCTCGATCACGCAGGCACTGACAAATTGAAGACGCTTTTTGTGGCCCACATCAGTCAGCAAAACAACGCACCCGAGCTCGCCGAGGCAGCGCTGACTGGCTGGCCAGGTTTGTCCTACTGCGCTGTGATTCACGCAACGCAAGAGACGGGCTTCGATTGGTATACCCTTGATGGATTAGATAGCCAACCTGAGTTCAAGGCGGGAATGCGATAACGTTTGTTCTGCATTTTCGCCAACCCCCGACTTTTAGAGGCTGCAGATGGAACAAATGCAAATCGATGACCTTGGAGATGCCCTCTATCTAGCGATGCGAGAGCGCCGCATGCTGTCGCCATTGACCGAGACATATCCTGAGTTGACGATCGAGGATGCTTATGCAATTTCGCTTCGTTTTCTCGCGAACCGGATGCAGGCCGGGGAGAAATTAATCGGAAAAAAAATTGGCGTGACCAGCGATGCCGTCATGGACATGCTGGGGGTCCGGCAGCCCGATTTCGGCTTTATGACGGATGCGATGCGCCACGATGAAGAGATGGCGATTTCCGGCGCACTGATTCAACCCCGAGCGGAGGGAGAGATCGCTTTCTTGCTCAATAAAGATCTGCGGGGACCTGGCGTGACCAATGACGACGTACTGGCGGCCACCGAGGCCGTGATGCCTTGCTTTGAGGTGGTCGATTCCCGCGTAAAGGATTGGCAGATCAAAATCCAGGATACCATCGCCGACAACGCTTCCTGCGGCTGGTTCGCTTTGAACGAGGCGGCTGCCGTCGATCCCGCAGCCGTAGATCTGGTGAACTGCGAGATGACAGTGCGCAAAAACGGTAGCGTCATCTCTACCGGTACGGGCGCCGCCGCCATGGGTAGCCCCGTGAACTGCATCACGTGGCTGGCCAACACATTGGGCGCATTCGGCATTACCTTGGAGCGAGGCGACATTGTGCTCTCAGGCAGTCTCGTACCGCTGGAGCCCGTCGTAGCGGGTGACGAGATGACGCTACATATTGACGGCATGGGCGACTGCGCCGTCGCTTTCACCTGAAGGACTCAACCGCGATGGCTGACAAGCTCAAAGCATTGGTGATTGGCCCGGGGAATATCGGCACTGACCTGCTGATGAAGGCCCGTCGAAGTGAATGGATCGAGCCCGTATGGGTCGTGGGAGTAGAACAGTCAGAGGGTATCCAGCGGGCGCAGGATATGGGCGTCAAAACCTGCATAACGGGCATCGACGGCGTGTTACAGCATATCGTAGAGGATGACATTCGCATCGCGTTTGATGCGACATCCGCCTACGCCCATGCCGATCATGCCCAAAAACTCAATGACCTGGGCGTCATCATGGTCGACCTGACGCCCGCAGCAATTGGTCCATTCTGTGTGCCGCCGGTGAACCTTGCAGAGCACTCCGCGTCACTGGCCATGAATGTCAATATGGTCACCTGTGGAGGCCAGGCCACGATTCCCATGGTGCACGCGGTGTCACGCGTGCAGTCGGTGGCCTACGGCGAAATCGTGGCCACGGTAGGCTCAAAATCTGTGGGTCCCGGCACCCGGAAAAATATCGACGAGTTCACCCGGACCACTTCTGCTGCCGTAGCTGAAATTGGCGGCGCGCGGGAAGGCAAGGCGATCATTATTATCAACCCGGCGGAGCCACCTCTGATCATGCGCGACACGGTTCACTGTCTGGTAGACGACGAACCGGATCAAGATGCCATCATTGCATCTGTTCACGCCATGGTTGAAGAGGTTCAGAAGTATGTGCCGGGGTACCGGCTGGTAAACGGGCCAGTGTTCGACGGCAAGCGCGTCTCAACCTTCCTGGAGGTAGAAGGCCTCGGTGATTTCTTACCAAAATACGCGGGCAACCTCGACATTATGACCGCTGCCGGATTACGGACTGCTGAAATGCTCGCCGAGGAAGTGGCGAACGGCCGATTTGCGTTACCCGCGAGAGCATAACGAGGAGACTGACAGTGGACCTGCATGGAAAAAAAGTCACCCTGCATGACATGAGCCTGCGTGACGGGATGCACGCTAAACGTCACCAAATATCAATTGATGAGATGGTCGCAGTAGCGTGTGGACTTGATCAGGCGGGGATGCCGTTGATTGAGGTCACGCACGGGGATGGTCTCGGCGGCGCGTCAGTGAATTATGGCTTTCCCGCCCACAGCGATGAGGAGTATCTCGCCGCTGTGGTACCAAAAATGAAGCAGGCGCGGATTTCAGTGCTACACGTCCCGGGGATAGGCACGCTGGATCACATCCGCATGGCCGCTGACATGGGTGCTTCCACGATTCGGATTGCCACGCACTGTACGGAGGCTGATATCTCTGAGCAGCACATTGGTATGGGGTGCGATCTCGGCATGGACACCGTGGGCTTTTTGATGATGGCTCATATGATTGATGAAAAGGCGTTTCTCCAACAGGCGTTGTTGATGGAGTCCTACGGTGCCAACTGCATCTACTGCACGGACTCCGCCGGTTACATGCTGCCTGACGAGGTCACGGCAAAGATCTCGACACTAAGGCGAGCACTCAAGGACGAGACAGAAATTGGCTTTCATGGCCACCACAATTTGGCAATGGGCGTCGCCAATTCGCTGGCCGCTATCGAGGCGGGCGCAAATCGGATCGACGGCTCAGTGGCCGGCCTCGGTGCGGGTGCAGGCAATACGCCTTTGGAGGTGCTTTGTGCGGTCCTCCATCGTATGGGTGCCGAGGATGGCATCGATCTCTACAAGATTATGGATGTCGCAGAAGATCTGGTGGTGCCCATGATGGATCAGCCGATCCGGGTGGATCGAGACTCTCTAACGCTGGGATATGCGGGCGTGTACAGTTCCTTTCTCTTGTTTGCCAAGCGTGCCGGGGAGAAATACGGTGTGCCCGCCAGAGACCTGCTGGTGGAACTGGGTCGCCGTGGCACCGTAGGGGGGCAGGAAGATATGATCGAAGACCTTGCCCTGACCATGTCGGCGAGCAAATCCTGAGCGCTTCGTGCGCTCTTTGGCTCGATACTATGTGACTTCCGGGGGCTGATGCTTCCAGCGACGATTGGACCACAGGTAACTCTCCGGCTCTTCCCGAATCGTTTGCTCTGCGGCGCGGATATACGCCTCGATGATCTGTTCTTCGGTCAGTTGCCCCGGCGTTTCGACGATCGGTATCAAGCTGAGATGATAGCGCCCGCGCGCTTTTCTCCGGCACCGTGCAAACATGACGGGGAAGCCGGTCAGCTGGGATATTGTTGCGGGCCCCAGAAAAAAGCCGGTTGGCTGGTTGAGCCACTCGGTCCAGTAGACATTATCCCGCCCGCCCGGGGACTGATCAGCGAGCAGCACCAACGCCCGAAACCGCCGGCGGTTCTTGAGCACGTTGCGGGCAACCTTTTCCATGAGGATGGGCTCGCCGCCGAATCGACTCCGGACCTCATAGGCAAACCGTTCGGCGCCTTCGTTGCGCAGGCGCTTGTACACAGGATCAATCTGTATATCGCCGTGGGCGTTAGCCGCGTGCATCATCCACTCCCAATTGCCCAAGTGAATGGTGAGCACGACCACCGACTTTGAGCGGTTTTCAGTTAACCGCTCAAGCTCATCGAGTCCCTCAATCGTCACGCGACGTTTGAATTCAGCAAGTGGCATGCGCGACGCGTGCAGTATCTCCATGGTCACGTCGGTGAACTGACGATAGAAACGTTTGGTCGTATCTGCTCGCCATGCTGCATCACGTTCTGGAAAGGCGTTTGCAAGATTAGTGTCTATGACTTTGGCCCGGTATCGAAACACCCGCTGCAACAGGAGTGCCATGAGCCACGCCAAACCGTACTTAAGGGGTAGCGGCAGAAATGCCAGCGCCTTGTACAACCAGTAGATCATGTCGCGTTACAGTGATCCGGTAAGGTGAGTTGAAGATTTAGCGGGATTTTATCGGATGAGGGGCATTGCAGTTGCGGATTGCCGTCAAGGTCAAGCGCGCGCAGACTCGTCATTCTCAGAACCGGGACGGGGTCGACAATGTCATTGTCGTCAAGCCAAAGCTGTTCCAAGTCTTCAAGGCGCGCCAATTCGAGAAGATTTCTGATCGTGTTGCCGCTTAATTTGAGTGAACGAATCTGGTCAAATTGTGCCAGACCCGCGAGCGTTGTAATGCCAGCCGCACTGCAGTTCAGATTAATCAGATCGGCGACGCCTTGAGCTTCTGTGTCCGTTGCTGTTTGTTGCAGGCAATCTCGCAGGGCGGGGTCCTCGATGCCATCGACTCGCAGAGGGGTGGCGGGTGCATAAATTGTCACTTCGTTGACCGTAATGTCGTACTGACGCCATGACGTGCAGGCCGTCATCAGGGCGGTAGTGGTGAGGACGAGTGTAACGGCTAACCCTGTGTGGAATTGGCTCATATAATGTTTGAGATGATCTTCGAAGCAGTCAATCACGGCCTATCATGCAATGCAAATCAGCATGACTGATCAACCCGCGGGCCCGCCTAGTCGCCCCACGATTCAGGCCGTAACGGGCGAGTCGCCTGCAAGGGCTCGCGCGGCAGCGCGGGCCTTGGGCTCGCCGCTGGCCGAGGGGCGGCGGCCTCCCGGGCCGTTGCTGATGGTGGGTGAGACCGACGCCTGGCTAGAGATGGATGGGACTGAGGTGCGCGTGGCGTTTGATTCTGCCAGCATGCGCCATCGCCGTCGGGGCGGACAGAATGAGTTGTTGGGCCGGGCGGTCGGCGTCAAGGCAGAACGAAAGCCATTGATTTGGGATGCGACCGGTGGCCTCGGGCGGGATGCCTTTGTGCTGGCTGATCTCGGCTGTCACGTGACCCTGATCGAGCGTATCCCCGTGCTGGCCTGGTTGGTCAATGAGGCTGTCAATGCCGCCAGTGTCAGCGCTTATCAGCAGGTCCGTGAAGCCGCAGCGCGGATGACGGTCATTACAGGCGACAGTCTCCAGACGGGTGTGCCCCCTGATGCCGTCCTGTATGTGGACCCCATGTTCCCCGAGCGCAAGAAGGCTGCAGCGGTCAAAAAGGATGCAGTGATGCTGCAGCGATTGGCCGGCACCATCGATGACGTGGACCAGCTTTGGTCGTGGGCCTGGGCACAGCCGGTTGAGCGGATCGTGGTGAAACGGCCTCTGCGTGCGCCGGTATTAGGCTCGCAGAGACCGTCGCATACTTTGTCGGGCAAATCCGTGCGTTTTGACGTGTTTGTGCGGCCGCGTCATGTCGACCCTGCTGTGGGGACGGAGGTGTAGTGTGACAGCGAGTGGGTTCTGGATCGGAGTGGAGTCGATGCCGCGGTCAGTGCTTCGCGCGGCGCTCCAGCATGAGCGGCCCATATTCTGCGGCCGCCTACCTGCCGATAACATTCTGCAGACTCAGCTGGGGGACATGAGTGAGCGGGCAGAGTGGCACGAGGTTGCGCTTGGCACACCGATTGGGCAGGGCTATCTATTGGATCTTCTTCGCCAGCGCCTGCCGGTTGATCGCGTGGTCTTGTCATTGGCTGCCTCGGCAAGCGGGTATGGCTGCACCCATAAAACGTCGCCGCTGGACAGGTTGTTACAACAGGCTCGTGACGTCGTAGAGGCTCTGCTGGTCGTCAGCCGCGGCGCTGAGGCGGTGATGGACCCGGTTACTGACGCAAGTATGACCGTCGTGCTCGGGGACTGCGGTGAGCCAGCGACGCCGCTGAACGAGGGGCTGGCGGCTTTCGTTACGCGGTTTGCTGAGGCGGAGTCAAAGCGATGGGCTGAGATGGGTCTCTCGCTCAGCGTTGAACACGCGCACTCAGGCGAGTAAACGCTCCAGAATCCCTTTGTAAATTTCGGTCAACTTGGGGATGTCGGCCAGCTTCACACGCTCATTGCATTGGTGAATGGTGGCATTGACATGACCGACTTCAACGACCTGCGCTCCACTGGGGGCAATGAAACGACCATCCGATGTGCCCCCTCCGGTGGAGACTTCGGGCCGGCATCCGGCTACCGCTTCGATGCTTTGCATGACCGCATCCAGCAGGGCTCCGGGCTCCGTCAGAAAGGGCTCACCGCTCAGTGACCATTCGATGTCATAGCTCAGCCCGTGCGCCTTGAGAATGTCCTCACAGCGGGACTTGATGGCCTCGGCGGTCAGCTCGGTGCTGAATCGCAGATTAAAGAGTACCTCCAAGCGCCCCGGGATGACATTAGTGACCCCCTGGCCGGCGCGAATAGTAGAAATCTGCAACGACGTTGGGTCGAAGAAATCGTTACCGTTATCCCAGGCCTCTTTGGCGAGGGCATCCAGTGCAGGCATCGCATGATGAATGGGATTATCTGCAAGATGGGGGTAGGCGATGTGGCCCTGAGTCCCATTCACGATGAGCCGCGCATTGAGTGAGCCCCGGCGACCGTTTTTAACGAGGTCGCCCAGAATTGTGGTGCTGGACGGTTCACCCACAACGCACCAGTCGATCTGCTCCCCCCGTGAGCTGAGTGACTCCATCACCTTCACTGTGCCGTTCTTGGCAGGACCTTCCTCGTCTGAGGTGATGAGGAAGCCAATACGGCCGGCATGATCAGGGTGTTGTTCGATAAATTGCTCACAAGCCACCACCATCGCCGCGAGGCTGGCCTTCATGTCTGCCGCACCGCGCCCAAAAAGCTCGTCGCCAATCACCGTGGCTTGAAATGGGTCCGAATCCCAGCTGGCTTCGTCACCGGGGGGCACGACGTCAGTATGCCCTGCAAACGCCAACAGCGGCCCCGATGTGCCATGCGTTGCCCAAAAGTTATCCACCTCTCCAAACCGCATCGCGTCAACCGAGAACCCGGCCTGTTTGAGGCGCGAGACCATCGCGTCCTGGCATCCAGCGTCGTCCGGAGTCACGGATTGCCGGGCGATTAACTCGCGGGTGAGGGCAAGCGTGGCGTCATCAGGGTCAGTTATTGGCATGTAGCATCTCGTTGAGCTCGACGGCGCTTTTGTTAGTCAGACATTGCACTGTGCCGGTCGAGGAATGTCGACGAAACAATAAATCTGCGCGGCCGGCCAGTGCTCGGGCAGAGACCGTTTCAATGGTGTCACCCTGCTCGTCCAGCACGCTCACCTTGGTGCCGGCCGTGACGAACAAACCCGCCTCGATCGTGCATCGATCGCCCAGTGGAATACCCAAGCCGGCGTTCGCACCAATGAGGCACTCTTTGCCAACCGAGATGACGATATTGCCGCCACCCGAGAGCGTGCCCATCGTCGAACAGCCACCCCCTAAATCGGACCCTTCACCCACCCAGACGCCGGCAGAGATGCGACCTTCGATCATGCCCGGGCCCTCGGTGCCAGCGTTAAAGTTGATGAAGCCTTCGTGCATCACGGTGGTGCCCTCGCCCAAATAGGCCCCCAGTCGCACCCGGGCGGTGTGAGCGATGCGCACGCCAGTCGGCACGACGTAGTTCGTCATTTTCGGGAATTTATCGACGCTGGAAACTTCGAGTACCGACCCCTTGAGCCGAGCGTCCAGCTGCCGCTGCGAAAGCTCTTGCAGGTCGACGGGTCCCTGATCTGTCCAGGCTACATTAGGTAGCAGACCAAATAATCCCGAGATATCAGTCTGGTGTGGCTTGACCAGTCGATGAGAGATCAGATGCAACTTGAGGTAAGCCTCTTCAACCGACGCAGGTGGAGCGTTGTCTGTTAATGGCGTTGCCACCACGGGTTGATCTGTGTCGATCAACTTAGTCGCGAGATCAGCCAGACCTGTGTCACCCGCCCGTGCAAGCGCGTTTGCCAACGCTTTTAGCTGCGCAACATCCAGCTTGCCCGCTACCCCTTCCAGGACGCCAGCAACGTCACCGTTCACATGGGTGAGGGGGCGTGGATAAAAAGTATCGAGGGTTGCGCCCTGAGCATTCGTGGACACCACGCCCAGACCAAAACCATACAGCGCGCTCATTCGTTCTCTTCCTCAAATATCGCCTGAAACATTAAAAACCGCCGCGTATTCTTGCTCGGAGAATCCCACCAGCAGGATGTCCTGCCATTCCAGCACCGGGCGTTTAATGAGCGTCGGATGCTGGCGCAACGCGCTCACCGCGGCGTCACCATCGAGGGCTGCCCGCTGGCTGTCGTCTAACTGTTTATACGTTGTACTGCGGCGATTGATCAATCGATCTGCGCCAAGCGTTGTCAGCCATGCCTCTATCTGACTTGAGGGCGGGGTGTTCTCACGAAGGTCAACAAAGTCATGCGCAATGCCGCGGCTCTCTAGCCACTTTCTCGTTTTGCGGACGGTGTCGCAGTTGGGAATTCCAAATAGTGTTGGCAGACTCATAGCTCTGGGCGTAGTGTCGCGTTCACGCTGCCGCAGTGGCACGGGCTGGCGGGTCGCGAGCGTTCTAGCTTGATGGCCGCGCAGGTTAGCAGAATTGCGATGGTGTTGCCCTGTATGCTCAGGCCTTGTTGCAACGTTTGGGGTGCTTTCGGGCGGGGTAGCAGGTAGTACAGATCTCGCAGACACGTCCGTCGCAACCGCGAGCGGTGCAGTATTCCCGCCCGTAATAAATGATTTGCAGGTGTAGTGCGTTCCAGCGCTCCTTGGGGAAGGCCCGTTTCAGATCCCGCTCCGTCTCCACGACATTGCGGCCCCGGGTCAATCCCCAGCGCTGAGCCAAACGATGGATATGCGTATCGACCGGGAAAGTGGGCATCCCAAATGCCTGCGCCATGACTACGCTGGCGGTTTTGTGGCCCACCCCGGGTAATTGTTCCAGTGCCTCCAGATTCGCGGGCACCGCGCCGTTGTGGTCCGCCAAAAGCAGCTCACTCAAGCGGTGTATGGCCTTTGATTTCTGTGGTGATAAACCGCAGGGACGGATGATTGATCTGATTTCCTCGACACTCAGTTGGATCATTTGCTCCGGGCAATCGGCTTTAGTGAATAACGCCGGTGTCACCTGATTCACCCGTTCGTCAGTACACTGTGCGCTGAGTAAAACCGCGATGAGCAGGGTATAGGGGTCACTATGATCCAGGGGTATGGGCGTCTCTGGGTAGAGTGCCTGTAGTCTCTCATCGATATAGGCGATGCGCTGGGCCTTGCTGAGGTTGTTCGCGTCGGTCAACTTACCACCCCTGATGAACTGCATGCGCTATCCGCTCTGCGGCTTCTACACAATGAGCCAGTTCTGCGACCAAGGCCAGACGGACCCTGTTTTCGCCGGGATTCCCCAGCGCTGTGTCTCTGGCGAGGTAACGACCGGGTAGGACTTTTACCGCGGCGCGCTCTAATAGTTGCTTTGCAAAGGTCTCATCATCGATTGGCGTCTCAGGCCAGAGGTAGAAGCCCGCCTCGGGCGAGGGCACGGTCATGACGTCAGCGAGGATGGGCGAGACAGCGGCGAACTTTTCTCGATACCGTGCGCGGTTCTCGATGACGTGACATTCGTCGGCCCACGCCCATTGGCTGGCCAGCTGGTGATGAGGCGGCATCGCGCAGCCGTGGTAGGTGCGGTACCGCCTGAAGCGCTCTATCCATCGGGCGTCGCCGGCAACAAAGCCTGATCTCATGCCCGGCAGATTTGATCGTTTGGAGAGGCTGTGAAAGCACAGGCAATGACGGTAATCGTGATACCCCAGATCGACCGCAGCCTGCAGTAAGCCGGGTGGAGGTGCCGCCTCATCTGGATAAATCTCGCTGTAACATTCGTCGCTGGCAATAAGGAAATGGTGCTCCTCGGCAAGCTGTATCAACTTCTGCAGCGCTTCACGTGGCATGACTGCGCCAGCGGGGTTGCCAGGAGTACAGAGATAAAGCAGTTCGCAGACTTGCCACTGCTCAGAGGTGATGGCATCAAAATCCGGGAGAAAGTCTGTGTCCTCATCGCAGTTCACCCATATTGGCTGAGTGCCTGCCAACAGCGCGGCCCCCTCGTAAATTTGGTAGAACGGATTCGGTGATATCACCGCGCCAGGTGTGCCATAGGTCACAA
>WTHO01000068.1:0-4996 GCA_011523115.1 Halieaceae bacterium
CGGGTCTGTAGTATTCACACTGGCTGGTGCGGATAGCGGTGAATCAATACACTACCGGCGTGTTGGCAAAAGGGTGCCGTGCGCCGCGTGTGGTGAACGGCAACAGCGATGGGGCGACTCTCTGACCTTTCACCCTCGATTATCTGGGTGTTTCTGATTTTCACGCTGTCCCTGTCCTCAGCGACGAGGCAAATCATCTGGCTCATGTCTCTGGCTGGTCTTGTCATGTTTGCGCGGAGTCCCCGTGATTTCCTCGAGACAGAGGGGATCCGAAAATTCTGGATCGTGCTGGCCTGTTTCCTACTCCCAGCCGTATTTTCCCTATTCGGGGCAATTAACCTCGAGCGCTCCCTCTCTGGCGCGGTCAGGTTTCTGGCATACGGCTTCGCGGTATGGGTGCTGCTCCAAATCAAATTCGATCGCAGCGAGAGTCATCGACTGATGTCTCTGGTCGGCGCGGTGATGATGCTGTGGGTGATCGACGGTTTGGTGCAACTGCTGACCGGTTACAGTGTCTTTGGTAATCCGCTCATAGAATTGGACTCCGGTCAGGCGCTGGTAACGGGGAGCCTGCGCACGGGATATGGCTCTACCCTCGCGATTTTGTCGCCCTTTTACCTCGAAGCACTCAGGCGCACGGGGGGTGGCGCGCTCAATAGCATTCTGGCGTTGCCGCTGTTCGCCGCGATCGTGATGAGCGGTAATGAGGCGTCCATGGTTCATGCGTTGGCGGCATTGGCTGGCTATGCTTTTATTCTTCGCCGGCTGGAGCCAGATGCGGCAGTCACGTCCTGGTTGCTGTCTTTGCTCTTCTCATTCTCCCTTGCCGTGCTGGCGGGAATCATGCTGGGCGACACATTTAGTGAATCTGTGGTGGGCCAAGCAGCGTCAGATGCTTACAAGGCCTTCGATTATCTGCCCGTATTCTGGGAGTCGGCCTGGTCGGGTTTCACTGACCACTGGATTAACGGCGTTGGCATTCGCGGGTGGGGTTCTATGGTGGTCTCGATGGAGAGTATTACGGTATTGCCGGTTTCAGAGCGCTGGCACCCCCATATGTACGCTCTGGAGGTCGCAGTCGATACGGGCGTCCCCGGTCTGATTGGCTACGGGTTGTTTTTCATTTTTCTGGGGCGACGTTTGTTTGATGCCCGTTCAGAAGTGGCGCTTACGTCCCTGGTGGTGATTTTGGCCCTGTTCCCGCTCAATAGCTCCGTCTCGTTTTATTCCTACTTCAACGGCAACATTTTGTTTCTCACGCTGGCGCTCCTGATTGCACTGGATCGCGATATCAAACCCTTGCCCGAGCTGGATTCACTGGGGCAGCCAGACGCCACCGGGTTGCAATAGGGAGGGCTTATGTCTGTGTTGCCTGATATGCGTCATGGAAACATCACGGTTATTGGTGATGTGATGCTCGACCGGTTTTGGAGCGGCGCCAGCAGACGCGTCAGTCCAGAAGCGCCGGTGCCGGTTGTCAATGTCTCAGGGCAGGAAGATCGAGCAGGGGGCGCGGGCAATGTTGCGGTCAATCTCGCGGAACTTGGCGTCACAGTCTCGCTGGTGGGTTTGTGCGGTGATGACGAGCATGCCAGAGCGCTGAGATCCTGCGTCGAATCAGCCGGCGTGCGCTGGAATGTCATGCCCTGCAAGGCGGATACGATCGTCAAGTTACGAGTCTTGAGTCGCAATCAGCAGCTGTTGCGTATGGATTTTGAGCAGACACTTGCGCCTTACGCTAATGATCTGTTTCTTCGCTACGCGCAGCAGCATTTGGCTGACGCTGATCTGGTGATTCTCAGTGATTATGCAAAGGGCACGTTGCAGCTGGTTCAGCCTTTGCTCGCGTACTGTCGTGAGGCGGGTAAGCGGACGCTAGTAGACCCAAAAGGCACGGACTTCGAGCGGTATCGAGGAGCCACCCTGATGACACCGAATCTCTCTGAGTTGGAGGCGGTGGTGGGACCCTGTGACACCGATGAGGCGCTGGTTGAGAAGGCCGGGAATTTGCGTGCGGCGTTGGAACTTGATGCCATTTTGGTCACCCGAAGTGAAGCCGGTATGACGCTGATTGAGAGGGACGGGCCCGCTCAGCACCTCACTGCGAGCGCGCAAGAGGTTTTCGATGTCACCGGCGCGGGCGATACGGTCATTGCTGTGATGGCCGGTGGTTTGAGCGCAGGGCTGTCCATGGCTGATGCGGCTCGATACGCCAACCACGCCGCGGGGGTCGTTGTGGCGAAGCTGGGTACTGCCAGCGTGACCCCCGAGGAGTTGGAGCACGCCATCTCAGACCGGGACCTGGACAGTTTTGATCGTCGCCCGTCAGAGGATGAAGTCTTGTCGAGATTGGCGAAGTGTCGCGCGGCAGGGCAGCGAGTTGTCATGACCAACGGATGTTTCGACCTGTTGCACCCGGGCCACATTCGTTACCTTCAGCAGGCAGCCAAGCTGGGTGATTTGCTGATTGTCGCCGTCAATGATGACGACTCAGTCCGTCGCCTCAAAGGGGCGGGGCGTCCGGTCAACACTGTGGAGGACCGCATGGCCGTTTTGGCTGCCCTTGAGGCCGTGGACTTTGTATTGCCGTTTTCTGAGGACACCCCTGAAAGGCTTATTGATCTGGTGGCCCCCGATACTCTGGTAAAAGGGGGCGACTACACCGTGGAGCAAATCGCCGGCCACGAGTCAGTACTGGCGCGCGGTGGCGATGTGATTATTCTCGACTTTGTGCCCGGTCACTCGACGACCGAGATGATCGAACGCATAAGCGACTGAGGCGTGCCGCCTCTTAATTAAGGTCTCACGTATGCGCGCCCGAGCCCCACTTCGGTAGGGAGATAGCGCTGTAGAAGCTGGGTCTGGCGACTGGTCATTGGGTCGAGCTTACCGTCTATGATGACTTGATCTGCAGCACTGTCGACCTCCAGTGGGTCGCCGCTCCAGATAACGAGGTCAGCATTGAGCCCCGGCGCAAGCAGTCTCGGCGCGCCACCGAAAACCGCCGCCGGCAAGCTGGTGATGGCTGAAATCGCGGCTTGGTAGGGAAATCCGTTTGCGACGGCGTTGCCTACAACCTGCCGTAGCTTCCTCGCATTGTGGGTTTCTCCGCTGGTGAACAGCACGATGACGCCTGCTTCATGGAGCAACGCGGCGTTGTCGAGGCGAGCGCCAAGCCCATCGAAACTGCCCGGAAGGTTATCCAAGGCATTGATCACGACCGGCACGCCGGCCTCGGCAAGCTCCTCCCTCACGATCCAGGCCTCTTGGCCTCCACTGATCAGCATGTTGAGTTTGTGCTTGCGTCCAAAAGCGAGGGCCTGTCGAATATCGCTGGCTCGATTGGCACGAAATACAAACAAACCGTCCCTGCGCGCAGATCGAAGAGAAGCCTTGCCACTGGCGCTGATGAGGGTGAGATCCTCGTCAGCGGTGGCGAGTTCTGCAAACGCCTCCTCCAACAACATCCAGTGGGCCGCTCGGCTTCCCCCTAGGCGGTTGCCGCTGTATCCATCGACGTTGACGAAAAATGTGGTGAGACCCTCAAAGCTGTCAAAACCGCCGTCGAATCGCACCAGGGATCCTTGACCTGACAGTGTTCGGTCACCGGGTGCCGCCATCAGCAATGTGTAGCCATAGCCCTCAACACGAGTAACGGGAATCACGCTTGAGTAGGGGTTGTAGGCTCTTCTGACGTCAAACTCTGGGTGCATCAAGCCGGTGTAAAGGTTGCTCAACCGCGAGTCCACGGCTTCGTAGACCATTCCGATTTCACTTAAACCTGCTGCGGTAATCCCGGCAAAAAGGGCGGGAGTAACGGGCCTGCCTCCCGCATCAATGACCGTATCAACCGTTACGGTGCTTAAGTCAGCGCCCGTCGCCTCAATTTTGCCCTCAACGATGTGGATATCCTGTGTCACGGGAGCCGAGGCATCCCCAACAAACAGCAGGGCGTCGGTAATTAACAGCGAGTCGGCACGGGTGGAGAGGCTCATCAGCAGCAGAACGCCCAACAGGGGCAGGGGAAGCAGCATTCTCATTGTGCCGCTCCCATGAGCTGACCGAGCTCAAAATCTGATTCAGGGGACAAGGCAGGGTTACCCAGCTCGTAGCGCATCACACCGTCGATATAGACCTGTAGCGGTTTTGCATAGACGGAGAACGGGTTCTGGTTCCATAAGACCACGTCAGCCATCTTGCCCGCTTCCAATGTGCCTGTCAGATCCTGAATGCCGAGGGATTTAGCGGCGTTGGAGGTGATCCAGCGGATCGCCCGCTCTGGGGGTATATCCAGCCCAGCACGGTTACCCCGTAGCATGGCCTTGGCGGCCTCTTGATTGAGTCGCTGAATGCCCTCGGCTGAATCGGAGTGCACAATGGCACAGCCGCCCTCAGGGCGATCCACCAGCGCGATATTCTCCTGAATGCCGTCGTAGGCCTCGATCTTGAAACCCCACCAGTCGGCCCATAAGGCTCCGCAGACGTCGTTCTCCGCGAGTTGATCAGCAATTTTGTAGGCTTCAACGCCATGGTGGAAGGTACCCACCCGATAGCCGAATTCCTCGGCCATATCCAGGATGGTCAGCATTTCATCAGCGCGATAGCAGTGCATGTGGACCAAAATGTCGCCTCTCAGCGCGCCTGCGAGGGTTTCCAATTCGAGATTGCGTCGGGGTGGGGTGTTGGTCAGCAGGGCGTCTGCGACGGAAGCACCATCTGATCCGTTGGTTGCGGTGCTTTCCGCGTCGGCTACCGCCTCGTAGTACCGATCCCAGTCGGCTTGATAGCGCTGCGCCCGAATCCACGCGCTACGGTATGCAGCGACGTTGCCCATGCGGGTTGAGGGGCTTTGATCCCGGTTGCCGTACACGCGTTTTGGATTCTCTCCGCAGGCCATTTTCAACCCGTGTGGCGCTCCAGGAAACTTCATACCTTGGTAACTCAGGGAAGAGACGTTTTTCAAGGTAACGCCCCTGCCACCAAACAAGTTTGCCGA
>WTHO01000068.1:5096-6235 GCA_011523115.1 Halieaceae bacterium
GAGAGGTAGAGGCTGGTGTTGTCATATCGCGCCCCGGCACCGTCAAGAATCGTTGCATTGGTGAGCAGTATGGGTGGTCCGGCCGGTGCGGCGTAGGCGGAGGGAAATGCCTCTGCCTGGACCTTGAGCGCGATACAGGCGCACACAAAAACAGCAAATTGAAGCGTTTTCATCATTGCAGTATCCGGTTGAGCAAGCCGCGCAAGATAACGCCAACCCCGACATTTGCCAATATCCCGCGGCGATACGCTAAGCTCGGGGTCACGGTAGCGATAGAAGGGTGGCGTGATGCGACGCTTTGTAGACTTATCAATATTTCTTGAGAATGAGGTGGTCAGTGACCCTCCCATGATGAGGCCAAATATTGATTACATCACCCATGACGTGGGTGCCGAGCAGATGGCTGCGTTTTTTCCCGGCCTCGAGAGTGGCGAGCTCCCCGATGGCGAGGGGTGGGCGGTTGAATTTGTGCAGCTTTCAACCCACAACGGCACGCATTTAGACGCTCCCTACCATTTTCACCCCACCATGAACGAGCAGGCGGGTGGCCGGGAGCGAGCCATCACGATTGACGAGGTTCCGCTGGAATGGTGCTTTCAGCCCGGGGTGAAGCTGGATTTTCGCCACTACCCTGACGGTTACGTGGTGACCGCCGAAGATGTGCAGTCCGAGCTTGAACGGATTGGGCACACCCTGTCGCCTTTTGAAATCGTTGTCGTGAATACCGCCGCCGGTGCCGCTTACGGACAGGACGACTTTGTGAGCAAGGGTTGTGGCATGGGCTATGCCGCTACGATGTATCTCTTGGAGCAGGGCATTCGTGTTACCGGAACAGACGCCTGGAGCTGGGATGCGCCCTTTGACAAGACCGCCGAGCGCTACGCCGAAACCGGCGATGCGAGCCTGATCTGGGAGGGTCATAAGGCGGGACGACACATTGGTTATTGTCATCTGGAGAAACTGCACAACCTCGAGTCGCTACCCGCTACAGGATTCACCATCAGCTGCTTTCCCCACAAAATACGTGGCGCGTCGGCCGGCTGGACCCGAGCGGTTGCCATCATAGACGAGTGAGCACTAGCTGGGTTGTTCCAGCGATTTGAGGGTGCCGTAGGCTGAGAGCGCCGCTTCGCGCGCGG
>WTHO01000212.1 GCA_011523115.1 Halieaceae bacterium
CCGCGTTGTATCACGAGCGTGACTTGAGTGGCAGGGTTTAGGCTCTGGCGCGAGCAGGTTTCCGGTTGCGGCCACCACGGTTCGCTGTCTGGCCATTGCGTTTTGCCGATGGCCCACCTTGGTGTTTCTTGCCCTGTCCGTCGCGCTGTTTTCTGGCACCCGGTTTTGCCTTGCCTTTTTTGGGCGGGCGCTTCCCCGACGATTTGACCTCCTTGGTCGGCAGTCGGTGCTCGGGCTCGAACCCCTCAACCTCTTCCCTGGGTAGCGATTTCTTGATGAGCTTCTCGATTTTCTGAAGCTGTGCAACTTCGTCAGCGCTGACCAGAGAGAGCGCAACGCCCGCCT
Organism: Halieaceae bacterium; assembly: GCA_011523115.1. Taxonomy (GTDB): domain Bacteria; phylum Pseudomonadota; class Gammaproteobacteria; order Pseudomonadales; family Halieaceae; genus Luminiphilus. The sequence continues at coordinate 346 of WTHO01000212.1, forward strand.
CACCCGCGCGGCCGGTCCGACCGATCCGATGCACATAATCTTCAGCGACATGCGGCAGATCAAAGTTCACGACCCGCGGCAGCTGCTGGATATCGATACCGCGGGCTGCGATATCCGTCGCGACCAGCACCTGCAATCGGCCATCCTTGAATTGCTTTAGCGAGCGGGTGCGGGCCCCCTGTTTTTTATCGCCATGAATCGAATCACTGGCAATGCCCGCTTTCGACAAATTGCGCGACAGCTTGTCGGCACCGTATTTGGTGCGGGAAAACACCAGTACCTGACCCCATTGCTCGCTGGATACCAGATGCTTGAGCAGCTCGGTTTTGCGCCCCTTGTCGACGGGGTGCACCATCTGGTCGATACGGCTGACCGTCGTATTGGCAGGCGTCACCTGAATCTTTTTCGGCTGATGCAAAAATTCGCCTGCAAGGCTCTCGATCTCCCGCGAGAAGGTGGCCGAGAACATCAGCGTCTGACGTTGCTTGGGCAGTTCCGCATGGATCCTGCGCATAGCCGGGATAAAGCCCATGTCGAGCATTCTGTCGGCTTCATCCAGCACCCACATTTTGACGTGGTCGAGCCGAATCGCACCCTGTCCCAACAAATCCAGCAGGCGGCCGGGGGTGGCAACGAGGATATCGGTACCCCGGGCCAGGTGGCGGATCTGGGGGCGAATGTTCACACCGCCACAGACCATCTGACTATGGAGCTTGATACCAGCGCCGTAGGTACGGATGTTGTCGGCAATCTGGGCTGCCAGCTCGCGGGTCGGTGTCAGAATCAGGCAGCTGACGTCCTTAGGCCCCGGACGCCCGGAATTCTTGAGCATCTGCAGAGCAGGCAGTGTGAAGGCTGCCGTTTTGCCCGTACCGGTTTGTGCCGCGGCCATCAGGTCGCAGCCAGAGAGCACTAGGGGGATCGCCTTGGCCTGAATCGGCGAAGGGCTGTCGTACCCCTTCGCAGCGATATTTTGTATTAGCTTAGTGTTAAGGCCCAACTGACTGAATGAGGTCATCATGTGCTCTGTTAGGAATATAAAAAATAGAGGACTGCGCGAGTGACACCGGCTATCGATGAGCTACGGGATAACAGTCCCTGACGAATGGCGCGCAGTATGAGTGGGCGGACTAACAATACAAAGCTTTATTTCACTGCACTATGCACTGCACTAGGCACTGGACCTATACGCAGTGGTGGGCGGATCCAGACCAACCAACGGCGTAGCACAAAGTCACAAAGAGTTGGTTTGGGCGCGCCGGCCCCTGTGGAGGTCAAGTGCTGTGAATGATGATTCTGCTCGACACATTATCGACCCGGCACACGGCCTTTAGCCTCGCCTTTGAGAATGGTCTGACCATCCTGATTGCGCTGCCACACGGCGCAGTTCACCACACCGCCACCGTCCGACTCCTCAACCAGCTCGAGAATTTCACCCCCACACTCCAATACATCACCGGGAAACACATTGGCCGCAAAGCGCATCTTCGTTGCCACCAGATCCCAAGGGTCGTGTAGCCACGCGGTGAAGTAACGATACAGATAGGCCTGATTGAGGGGTCCCTGCTGCACCACGTCGGGTAGCCCCCGCTCCTGCGCATAGACACGATCAAGGTGCAGCGGGTTGGTGTCTCTTAGAATCAGTGCAATCGGGATGTAGTCAAAGCGGTCCATGGGCCCCAACTCCACAGTCGGCAACCGCATGCCCACTTCAAGATCCTCAAAGAACGGTTTGGAAACTGCCTCTGTCATTTGAACAAAATATAGGACTGCTGCCCGGACATCAGCCGGTCCCCCTCCCCACCGCCGGTGATCTCGAACGCCACCTCGATGACATCAAATCGACTCTTGCCCTGCTTTTCATACACGTCGCTGATCGAGGCGGTGATGGCAACCGGCTCCCCGACTCGCAAAGGTCGGTGAAATTGAATCGACTGTTCACCGAACATCGCAGTACCTGTGCGGTAATCGAAAAGAAAATCCTCTTGCCAATCAAATGTCTTGAGCAGCCCCAACACCGCCACAAAGGGCGCAAAGGACGGCGGCGCTAATCGTGCAGCCTCAGTTGCAGTAGCCGTCGCTTCACCCAAGCCTGACTCGTTACTAAAGGCGACGAACTCTGGCTCATCCACCACACCGAGAAAGTCATTCACGTCGACTTCTGTCACCGTGTAGGTCGCCGAGCGGAGTGAACGGCCAATCAATGTAGTGCGGTCAACGTCCAATGAAGAGTCCCTTTTGAATCCACGCGCAGACTAACACTTGTATCAGGTGCGAGGTGTCACTCGCATGCGGCTCCGCTCACACATATCATGGAGGTAAATTCCGGCCGCAGAATCCCGCAGGCACGCGACGGCATCGACCTCCGCAACAGCTATGACCTCAGAACAGATCATTCAAAACGCCTACTACGTACCCGACCTTGAAGCCGGTATTGCACGGTTCCATGCGCTCTGGGGTGTGGGGCCCTTCTTTGTGCGGCGCCATATTCAACTTGAGAACGTCACGTACCGCGGGTCACCCTCAGAGCTCGATATTTCCGCCGCCTACACCCAATCCGGCGACCTGATGATCGAGCTGGTGACCCAGCACAACGACGCGCCCTCTATATTTAGAGATCGCTTTGCGGCCCACGAAGGGGGGTTTCATCATGTCGCTCTGGCCTTTGGCGACCACGATGCACGTGTCGCCGAGTTCAACCGCATGGGGTTTGAGTCAGTGACGAGCTTCAAAACCTGTGAAGGCCGAGGCGCGACTTATCTCGATACCTTTGAGCTGCTCGGCCATGCCACTGAAATCTACATCGTGAATGACAGCTTGAAAAAACTGTACGTCGATGTGCGGCGTGCGAGCGAGACATGGGACGGAAAAGAGCTCGTCAGGGAGCTCTAAATCAGACTGATTCGGGTCAACCTGCCGCCAGCTTGGGTTGTCGGTCTGCCCGGTAGAGCCCCCAATGCTTCTCGGGCTCCAGCGGATGATCAGAGCCTTTCCAGTTCTCATCGAACGCTTCAAAAACGTAGACGACGACACCCTGCTCTGACGACCACTTATGTAGCGCCTCTAGGTAACGTTTCTGATAAAACTCGCCGACGTTTTCAGGCGGAATCCCCCGGCCGTTTGACGCTGTCGCCCAGCCAGCCTCGGTGATGATCACCTGCTTGTCGGGGTAGCGCTCAGCCACTGCCGCATAATTTTCTTTGGTATACGCCAAAGCCTCATCGATCGTTTTGTATTCCCAGACCGGGTAGGTGTGGATGGAGATGAGATCAACCTGTTCGGCCAATGCATCGAGCTTGCCCAGCCACGGCACGTAGTTTTCGCAGAACGTCACCGGCTGTGCGACGTGCCGCTGCAGGTAAGCGACATAGTCCGTCACGGCATCGGGTGAGACCAGATGGTCAGTCCAGTCGACGGTGGCCTCGTTGCCTGCCGAGACCACATCGACAATATCAGGATATTCATTTGCAAGCGCCACAGCTCGTTCGAGCTCAGCCTGGTTGCTGCGCTTGTTGTCTCTCAAGACACTGACCGGGTATTCACCGCCCCAAGGGCAATTCGGATTACTGATCTCGGCGGCAATGTAGGCACCCAGCATCACTTTGAAAGCGAAGCCCTGCTCCCTGATCACTGCCAGCACACGCTCGGTATGCACATCGCAGGCATAGAGCCGCAGCGCGTCCCAATGGCCCTGCAGAATCTCGAAGTCGCTGGCGATTTCGGCGGGGCTGGGAAACACCCCCGCATCAGGGCTTTGGCCGTCGCGAAACCCGGAGTAACAAATCGCTCGCTTGTGGGCGAGGGGGATAGCTTGGTTCATGGTATTGGAGCGTACTTGAACCGTTCACTCTTGTCCCATAAGCCCCAATACGCACCGACGTCACCCTCACCCGCGTCACCTGCGACCTTCCAGGGCTCATCGAAGGATGAGAAGTAGAACATCTCGATATTTTCCTCGGCCGCCCATTCCATGGCCTTGAGGAAGTAAAGATAGGCTCCCTGTGGCGAGGATTCGGCACCATAAAAATGCCCGCCAGCACTGGGCCAGCCCGTCTCGGTAATGATGATGCGCTTGCCGCGCGCCACTTTTTGTAGCCGCCGGTACATGTCCTGCATATACAAAATGGCGTAGGGGTGAGCGCAACCCTCCCAAAATGGATAACAGTTGCTCAAGATTACATCACAAGCGTCGGTGACCCTAGGTCGGTCCTCAAACTCGTAATAGGCGTCGACATAACCCATGGGAACACTGGCGGGGAGCCGCGCCCGCGCATCGGCCATGTAGTCGAGGAGCTCGTCCTCCGAGAGCTCATCTCGATACAGGACCTCGTTACCCACCGCGGCCACATCAACTACGCCCTCATGAGCAAGCGCCACAAGCGTATCGATTTCCTCTCGGTTCTTCGCGCTGTCTGTGCCAAGCCAGGCACCCACCAAAGTGTTTAAACCCATCTCCTTGGCTACAAGCGGGATCAGTTCGTTGCCCTCTGTGACAGAGAAAGCCCGGATCCACTTAAAGTGCGGCGCAATAATCGCCATGCGACGTTCGATTTGATCCCGGGACAGCCTGTCACCCGGTGTCTGACCCTCGGTGTAAGCACTGAAGGCAATACCATGCATCTTGGCATCGAGCAGTGACGTCAAGCGCGCATCAAGATCCTGCTCGCACACCGGGCGCCCTTGGTGGCCCAATAAATGATGGTGCCGATCTTCTCGACGTGACATCCGACTGCTCACCTCGCTGGGGGTATCAACTGCTGGAGTGGCGATGCTACTCAGCCACAGCGACTTTCTCAGCAGGAAAACGATGGAATGCTGTATCCGCTGGATAAGCTGGAATCTGCGGAAAAGATCGCATCGAGTTTCTCGTATCGAGAACGGTTGAGTCTCAGGGCCGCAAGGGCCTGCAGGCACCAAGAGTCAATCGAGTCTAAAAAGGACAAGTAAAAAAAAGCCCGCTCACCGGCGGGCTTTGTTGCATCTGCGCGCTGACTGAAGTGAAGCGCGACCGGCATGCTTGACCCTAGGGCATCGCGGTATCCACCGTGACGCTCGTCACGGAGCCGGTAAAGTGAGAATCACGCACGTTCTCAAACGCGGCCACGACCTGAGTCGCGTCATCTTTACCAACATCCGCTGTCTCGTCACCAGAGAAAACTGCGGGGGTGGTGCGCTCGACGCGGCCCTCGCTCACCTTCTCACCGTTCACATACAGCGTTGCCAGCCCACCTTTGCCCATGCCACCGCCGTCATAGGCGAACTCCAGCTTCACCTCGGCCGGGCCTGCTGGTAAGGCTTCATCCGATGCAATGGTGTACTTCTCAAGCCCGAACCAATTGTAAGTGTAGGCGGGCTTGCCGCCATCCATGTACAGCGCCCAGCCACCAAACTTACCGCCCTGGGTCAGGATGATGCCGCGGTCGTTACCGACGAGCTCGACATTGGCGGTGACAGTCTTGGAGCGGTTCTTGATGTTGATAAAGGTATTCTCAAGCATGCCATCCATGCCATCTGCCAATGTCAGGCTGGTGCGACCACCCATGAGATCGGGTCGCCCTGCCTGCGCGGGATCAAACCGCTCGTAGCGGCGGTCATCCAGCGGGAAGACGTTGTTGGCGAGGGCCTCACGATCGAATAATGCCTGCAGCTCCGCCAGCTTCTCAGGATTCTCCGCCGCCAGGTCGTTGGTCAGACTGAAGTCAACGGTGGTGTCATAGAGCTCCCAGATGTCTTCCTGCAGTGTGCGGATGGGGGCGGGATGCCAGGGCACACCGTGCACCACGCGGGCTAGCCAGCCTTCGTGATAAATCGCCCGGTTACCAAACATCTCAAAATACTGGGTGGTATGACGATCCGGTG
>WTHO01000260.1 GCA_011523115.1 Halieaceae bacterium
GCCGGCAATAAATGCGCTCTTGCGATATTTTCGAGGCGCTCCTCAAAGGCGCCCAGCGACCTCGCGACAATAGGCAGCCCCGTCGCGAGACACGCGGACAAGGTGTAACTGAAAGTCTCCGGAATTTGCGGCAAGAACAAAAAACAATCCGGCCGCTCTCTGACGAGAATGTGGGGGAGCTCCGCGCGGGAATATGGCCCGGTAACACCAGCGCGACAGCCGTTGTAGAGCGGCCGTGTCGTAAAACCGACGACCACGAAGTCGACAGGCAACTCACGTGATTCCGCCAGCCTAATCACCGCCTCCACCAGATCGACCCCCTTGATCGGTGACAGTCCGCCGACGATCGCGACCTTGAGCCGGGAGCGCGTTTGCTCCACATATTCTGAAGGCATTCCAGAGCGGGGTTCAGGATGGGCCAACACCTCTGGCGAGACGGTAGGGAAGTATTCGCCGATGACCCGGGCGACATAGCGAGTGGGACAAATCACCCTTTCCGCCTTTGAAAAGTGTGAGGAGAACAGGCTACGCCAGGCACTGATGTCCAGCCCTAAATGATTGGGCCGCCCTGCTATGCAGCGATTGCAGTCCTCGGCTGACGGTCTGCCGCAGTAACGACCGGAAGGCTCCTGAAAATGAAACTGAGGGCAAACCGAGACAAAGTCATGGACGGTGACGTCGTAAGGAAGCCCCAGCTCATCGGGCAGTGCTAACACCCAGTCAGCTACCCCGGCATAGTGATGAAAATGGATCCGTTGGATTCTGGCTGCAGCGAGGAACCGGGCGATGAGTCCCGGGGCCACCTCAGCATTGATCAGCTTGCGGAACTCGCCGTCACCCCCGATCCGCTCCAATCGATAGCCGTCCTCGCCCCAGGGTCTGAGCACCAAATGAAGCGAATTGTCTTTTGCCGCGCAGGCCGTTGCCAGATCTCTGACGTGCTGCTCCACACCGCCACCCATATTGTGGGTGACATGCAATATCCTCGGCGCATCAGTCAGGCCAAGCAGCTGCACATCGCAGCGAACGCGTGCATCCAACGCCGCGTCTTCTCTGATCCAGTCTTGCACAAGCTCCGGAAATTGGGGGTAGCGATCATCGATAATCTGCTGTGCCTCGACTTTCAGCTGCTCTGATTCGTAGCCGAATGAGGTGCCGCCCGCGTGGTAAACAAACACATCGCAGGCTAACAGGTGGCGCCAGCCATTGGCTGCGGTGGCCATGCAGAACTCCACCTCCTCACCGTAACCTCGCCCGAAGCGCTCGTCGAATCCGCCGACTTCATGCCACGCCGCGCGGGAGACCCACATGCAAAATCCAACGGCCGTCGGCAGGGGCACCGACTCACCCGCATTGGCACTCGACATGGCCTCGTCAATCTGAGCAACCCGGATATCTGCGGGCGTGTCCCGTCGGGCACCCTCCCTTGGGTAGCTGGCAATCGTGGCATTGTTTGAGAACGGCGTGATGCTGGCGATATCACTGGCAGTGTCTGCATGGGCGACCATCCGGTCTAACCAGTTGCCATGAACTTCGGTATCCGCGTTGAGCAAAATGAAGTCGTTGTCAGGCCGAAGGGCAGCCGCGCGATTGCAGCTCTTGACGAAGCCCAGATTCTCATCATTCTCGAGGAGCGTAATGCCAGAGTCGCGCTCAAGACGCCTCAAGAATTCAGCAATAGCAGGCTCTGGAGAGCAATCGTTGATAACGATCACGTCACCCTGTAATTCGCTCCGCGAAGAGAGCAGCGACTCAAGACACGCCCTGACCTCGGCGAGGCCTGAGTACACCGGGATAATAACGTCGACCACCCGCGTCGAGGCGGCAGACGGCCCTGATCTGCGCGAATTGCTCAATGTCGAACCATCCATCCGCTCGAGAGACGCACCTGATCAATCAAAGATCACCACCCCTCAGGGCCCCGCGAGAGAATCACGCGGGGAAAGCGTAGTCCGCGAACATATCGCGAAGCGCGGTCTTTTGGATTTTACCGGTGGCGGTGTGGGGCATTTCGTCGATGAACTGAACGTCATCCGGGATCCACCATTTCGCAATCTTCCCGTCCAGAAAGGATTTCAGTTCATCTGGTGAAGGCTCTTCTCCTGGCGCTTTCACCACAATGAGCAAAGGTCGCTCACCCCACTTATCGTGAACGCGGCCAATGACAGCCGCCTCCGCCACCTTGGGGTGACCGGTGGCCACGTTCTCAACCTCGATAGAGGAAATCCACTCCCCCCCCGACTTGATCACATCTTTGGTGCGATCGGTGATCGACACGAAGCCCTCGGGACTCACGGTCGCTACGTCACCCGTTTCAAACCAACCCTCCTCGGCGTGGGCGTCAGAGCCATCCAACTTGAAGTAGCTCGAGCAAATCCAGGGGCCCCGCACCTTCAGTGCGCCGAATGCCTCACCATCCCAGGGAAGTTCATTGTTGTCGTCGTCGGTAATTTTGATCTCGACACCCCAGATCGGCGTGCCCACGTTGGTGCGCATGTCGGCAAACTGCTCGGGGGTATAAAGCTCTCTGTGGCCACCCGCGTGATTTGTGGTCCCCAGCGGGCTCATCTCCGTCATGCCCCAGGCGTGGCGCGTATCAACACCATAGGTATCAAACTCTTCCATGACCGAGAGCGGACACGCCGAGCCACCCACCACGACGCGGGTCAGCGACTCCACGCGCTCGCCCGAATCCCGGAGATGTGCCAGCAGGTTGAGCCACACCGTGGGCACACCCGCTGACATGGTGACACCCTCTTCGTTAATCAGGGCGGCAAGCGTCGGGCCATCACCCATTTTGTTGCCAGGCATGACCATCTTCGCCCCAGCCACCGGGCAGGCATAAGGATTGCCCCAGGCATTCACATGGAACATGGGCACAATGGGCAACATCACGTCACCACTGGAGATATTCATGGCATCAGGAATGAGCGTGGCATAGGTATGAAGCACCGTGGAGCGGTGGCTATATAACACGCCCTTGGGATTGCCTGTTGTCCCGGAGGTGTAACACAGCGAGCAAGCCGCTTGCTCGTCGAGCTCCGGCCATTCAAAGACATCACTTTGTGGTGCCACAAGCTCTTCGTAGCACAATACGTTGGCCTGATCGGTATCAGGCATATGCTCCCGGGTCGTCATAATCACCCAGCCCTCAACCCCCGCGCACTGGCTGGCGATGCCCTCAATCAAGGGCCAAAAATCGGGGTCGAGAAACACGTAGCGATCCTCGGCGTGGTTGATGATGTAGACAATCTGCTCGGGAAACAGCCGTGGATTGATGGTGTGACAAACAAATCCCGAGCAGGCTGAACCGTAGTAGGTTTCCATGTGCCGGTAGTCGTTCCATGCCAAGGTGGCGATGCGGTCACCGCGCTTCAACTCCCAGCGCTGCATCGCGTTAGCCAGTTGGCGAGCGCGTGCAAAGCACTCACGATAGGTATAGCGATGACGGGGGTTATCCCGGGTAATCGAGACAATCTCCTTGTGACCGTGTACCCGCTCCGCGTGCCGCACAATCGACGTAATCGTTAACGGAACATCCATCATCAAACCATTCATGACCGTCTATTCTCCTCAGCAGTCGAGCGGGGAATGTACCGACTCGTAGTGGGGGTCAGCAACCCGGGCAGGTGACGCGCCCTAGGCCGAGCGTTGCCAATGGTCAACGCCGCTTAACGGCGTTTTCAGTGTTTTGCCTTCGCCCTCGAGTTTGATGAGATGCGCCAGCAACGAGAGCTTCGCCCACTCATGCATCATCGGGTCGACGTCGTCATACACGTTAACGACTAATTCATCGAGGGATTGAGGTCGCTGGTCCAGCGCGGCAAACACCTTGGCCTCTCGCATCAGGCGATGCCTGACGAGCTTTTCAACCTCGCCACGACAGTCCTGAATCAACTCACCATGCCCGGGAGCCACCACCTTGACCTGATAATCGAGCAGGCGACGCAGGGAAGCGATGTAGTCCGCCATGTTGCCTCCCGGGGGAACGATCACGACCGTTGAGCCGTTCATGATGTGATCGCCGGCAAAGACCATCCCCTCCTCTTCGAGCAGATAGCAGACGTGATTATCGACATGCCCCGGAGTCCTGATCGCGCGCAGGGTCCAGTCCTGCCCTGCTATACACTCATCATCGTCAATTTGTGAGGCGGGCTGAAAGCTCAGATCCTGATGACGATCGTCGGCGGTCGTTCTGCCAATGAGCTCGGCACCGGTTGCGTCCGCCACCACAGCCGCCGCAGGCGAATGATCCGGATGGGTATGAGTGCATGCGATATAGCGCAACCGATCGCCCACGCAGGCCAGAATGGCGTCAACATGTGAGGCCACTGCCGGTCCGGGATCGACCAGTACAAGGTCTGACTCACCCACTATGTAGGTGTTGGTGCCGGGCCCCGTCATCGGACCCGGATTGGGCGCAACAATCCTGCGAACTCGCCCTGAGAGCGTTCTCACCTCGCCGTGGGGCTGCATGTCAGTCCACCAGCTGCGTAATGGCGACTTCGGGATTCACATCTGCGTCGTAGTCCACCCCATCAACTCCGAAGCCAAAGAGCTGCAGAAACTCTTGTCGATAGCCGTCGAAATCAGCGAGAGTTTTGAGATTGTCCGTATCGATCTGCTCCCAGATGCCCGCGACTTCCTCCTGCACCTCGGGGTCGAGCTCCAACTGGTCAACCCGCAATCGGCCTGCCTCATCCAACTCACCATCACCATAAAGTCGCTCACGAAATAATCGGTCGATCTGCTCGATGCAGCCCTCGTGAACACCCCTCGCCTTCATGACCTTGAACAGAATCGCGAGGTAAATTGGCATCGCGGGAATAGCGGCTGACGCCTGCGTCACCACCGCCTTCAATACTGACACACGCGCATCTCCACCCAGTGATGCCAGTCTCTCGCGAATGCCTTCGACGCGATGATCGAGGTCTTTTTTCGCCGCACCAATCGTGCCATGCCAATAGATATCCCAGGTAATCTTCTCGCCGATATAGGTGTAGGCGGTTGTCTTGGCACCCTGGGCCAGCACGCCTGCCTCAGCCAGCGCGGTGATCCACATCTCCCAATCCTCGCCGCCCATGACCGCGACGGTATGATCAATTTCCTGTTGAGTGGCGGGCTCGAGGTGAAAATCCTGAATGGCTTCTTTGTCGGTATTGACGCCCTTCTGGGTAGTCGCTTGACCAATCGGTTTCAGCGTTGAGGTGAATACCTCGCCTGTTTTGGGGTGGGTCCGCCGCGGTGCGGCTAGACTGTAGACCACCAGATCCACCTGACCGAGATCCGCCTTGATGAGGTCGATCACCCGCGTCTTCATCTCGTCCGAGAAGGCGTCACCATTGAGGCTCTTTGCGTAGAGGCCTGCCTCGTCCGCCAACTGATGGAAGCCCGCTGAGTTATACCAGCCGGCGGTACCGGGCTTGCGGTCGGTGCCCGGTTTCTCGAAGAAGACGCCAATAGTCGATGCGCCGGAACCAAAAGCCGCGGTAATGCGGGAGGCTAACCCGTAACCAGTAGAGGCGCCTAACACCAGCACCCGCCTTGGACCCTCAGCGATCACACCCTTGCTGCGAACGTGCTCTGCCTGACGCCGCACGTTTTCAAAACACCCAGTGGGATGGGTTGTCGTGCACAAAAAGCCGCGGACTTTGGGCTGAATCACCATGGCAGGGGCTCCGGAAAAACGAGGGCAAAGTCTAGCATGCAGGGCGGTTTTCGTAGCACACTCCCGGGCGCGCGCCATTGAAGTGATCCGCACAGGCCGCACCATAAAATTGCGCCTAATAAAGAGAATGTGGCGCCGAAAACTCGCTCTGGGAGACAACGATGCAAATCGAAACCGCTATTCTCGCACCCGCCGCAGTCCTTGCCGGCTGGACTATGGTTGTTTTTCTCTGGCTCATAGCCAGACGAATGCCCGCCTTTGCCGCCGCGGGCATCACAGTAGGCAATATGCCTGCCGGAGCTCGAGGGGTCGATACAGAGGGCCAGCTTTCTGCCAAAGCCAATTGGATCTCGCACAACTACACCCACTTGGTGGAGCAACCCACGGTCTTTTATCCGGTGGTGATCATGCTCGCGTTGATGGGCGACAACTCATCACTCAGCGTCAATCTTGCGTGGGGCTATGCAGGAATCCGAGTGCTACACAGCCTGTGGCAGGCCAACGTCAA
>WTHO01000131.1 GCA_011523115.1 Halieaceae bacterium
GAACCAAAGGTCTGCCACTCTAAACGGTAACCCGGCCAAGCATTTGAATGCCCTTGGCTGATCGTATCGCCACGCAGCAATCGACCCCAATTGTCGTCATGACACTGATTACAAGCGAGGTTGAGCTGGCCGCGGCGGGTGAAAAAGTAGTCCCGTCCGACCTCGAAATACGGTTTCGCTTCGCCTTCGATATCAACGGCAAACGGCATGCCGCGCGACTCAGCAGTAACGTAGGCGGTCAGTGAGAGTAGTTCCTCAGACTCCGCCTCGAACCGCTCTGTGGACTGGCGCTCCACACGACATTCGTTGATCCGATCTGCCAGATTCATCAACCGGCCGGTCTTGGAGTCGACCTGCGGATAGCGGGTTGCCGCGCCTTTCATGGGCCGTTCGCCGTCCTCTTGATGACAATCCGAACAAGACTGGCGGCTCAGGCGACTAGCAAAGAGCGACCTGCCCCTATCGACCCAGAGATAGCCAGGATTGGCGAAACCATCCTCCTGAAGCTGACGAGTCTCGTCGGTCAGGAACACAGAACCGGACTGAACACGGTCCGATGCTAAATCGTCGTTACCCGAAAATTGTGGGTCGGCGACGGCAGGCAGCGAGGAAAATAGAGCAAGGGCAATCAACCCGGCGCGAATCATTGGACGTCCAATTGTCTCGTTTCAGACGTGACATTGCCGTTCTGGTCGGTCCAACGAAATTCAAGTGCGCCAGATTCTGTCGCTCGGGTATAGAAAGTCAGGAATGGATCGGCGGCAACCGCGGGGAACAGTTCAGCGGCAAACACAGTCTCGCCGTTATAGCGGCATTCAAACCGCTTCAGAATGTCCCGCGGAATCTGCTTGCCATACAGGTCACGTCGGTAGCCGGTTTCCATCGGATGACGAATCAAGACCTTCAGCTGGATGATCTCACCAGCCGTCGCTTGCGCTGGCGCAGCAATACGAGTCATCGCCATCAGAGCACACACGCCGCTAAGGTCACGATACTGAAGGTACTCGTCCCATATAGCGCTCCATCGTTCATCTCCGCGACCGCGCGAATCTTTTGGGTATTGCCTAATCGTATCCGCGTATCGATCCGCGCCTTACCTGCCCTAGGGCCGAGTTCAAAGCGCGCCACATCGGGCAACGGGTTCTCCTCCGAGAAGATGGCAATCCGCACAACGTGGTCGTCTTCTGTCATCGGGCTATCAACCTCAACCGATAAGGGAACCGAGTACCCGTTCTCAGAAATAGGCGGTACTTTGAGGACCACCCGACCCTCGGTTACCGTTCGATCACCGAACAACGCTTGGTGCGCCGCATCAGCATCAGTCGGTGCAGCGAGGGCTGGCGCTGGGATCATCGCGATGGCCAGCAGCCCACTGCCATATTCGAGCACCCGTCGACGACTCAGCAAATGTTTGTCACTCATTCTTTCCTACCCGTTAATTGGGACAGCCAGGCCACGAGGTGTTCCACTTCCGCTGCGCTGAGCACCGTTTCGCCCTGATACGCACGCCCCACTTGGTGTAAATCCGTCGTACGGTAATACGACGGCATTACCGTGCCTGGGTTGACCTTCGTATTATCCACAATCCGCAAACGAATCTGCGCCTCGGTGAGTCGCGCACCAACATCAGACAACGCGGGACCCAGGTTTCCCTGGAAGGGTACTTCAAGGCCGTCCACCTGATGACACAGCACGCAATGCCCGGATTCACGGTCACTGAAAATCGCCCGCCCAATCGCAGGGTCCCCGGCGGCTGCGAGCGGCATGGTCATCGCATCTGCCTCTTGGGCCTCGGTCACAAGATTCCAAGTGCAGAGGAAGAAGCAGGCGAGTACCGCGCGTGTCATCCGAATGTCTCGCGGGTAATCGCGCTGAACCAGTCGACCGCTTGAATTGCCTCGCGTGCAGCGAGACCACTTTGATCATCCGCTGGACTCATGCCGCCAGCACCCGACACGTTTTGGAAGTTGCCATCATCACTTCTGTAGACACCCGATACAGAGATGGCCGTCTCCGCCGTGGTGTACGAGTAACAGGTGTTCGCAAGCGTTGTCGCCTGAGGCGCAAGATCGCTCAACAATCTTGCGACTTGAATCGCACAAACCTTTGCTTGTTGATTAGCGGCAAACGCACTCTTCGGCATGGGCGCTGCAATCGTTGCATCGCCTACAACGTGGATGCCCGGCACTAGTCTCGATTCAAAGCTGATCGCATTCACCGGGCACCACCCGGTGGCATCCGCCACCCCTGCGCGCTGGGCAATCTCGCCCGCCTGTTGCGGCGGAATGACGTTGATGACATCCCCTCGCTCAACATCGAAATCGGTATGCAGCTGCATGGTCCCAGCGTCGACACGCGTCACACCACCAAAATCCGAAGCGCCTCGCCACTCAACCATCGAGCTGTAGTGTGTTTGCCACGCGGCAGTAAAGAGCGGTTGCTTAGAAAAGCGTGCGTTACTGTCAAGCAGAATCAGTTTCGATCGAGGTTTCTCTCGTTTGAGGTAATGCGCGATCAAGCTAGCGCGCTCATAGGGGCCGGGCGGGCAGCGAAAGGGCGCTGGCGGTACCGATATCAAGACCACACCGCCGTCGGGCATCGCTTTTAACTGCTGCTGCAGAAGTACCGTTTGCGAGCCGGCTTTCCAGGCATGAGGCATCGCCTGAACAACACTTTCCTCATACCCTTCGAGCGCATCCCAGCGAAAACTAATCCCTGGCGACATGACCAGCCGATCAAAAGGTAGTTTATCGCCGGTTGATAGCGTGACGGTCCTTGATGCTGCCGCAACGTCCGTTGCCATCGCGCGAACCACCCGAATTCCCTCTCGCGAAAGCGCGTCATAACGGAATGTTTGTGCAGAGAGATCGCGAAGACCGCTGATGACTAGGTTGCTGAACGGGCACGACACGTATTCCTCGTTTGGCTCGACAAGGCTTACCTCAGCACTCGGCAATAGCCGCTTTAGATAGCGCGCTGCGGTCGCGCCGCCAAACCCGCCTCCGAGGACCACAAGCTTTGCAGATCGAGTCGCGCGAGCCAGCCTTGGCAGGGAGAGTCCAGCACTTAATGCGAGCCCGCTTGCTAGCAGTTGGCGGCGAGAAACGCTCATGGCTTGCGACCCAGATAGTCGGCAATCAGTCTGATTTGCTCCTCGGTATACCCGCGCGCCATACGATGCATCGAAGAGCCACCAGCAGTGGTGCGGCGATACATCAAAAAGCGTGCCTCAATGTCGTCGGCTGAAAGGCCTTCGAGAGAAACAATCGCTCGGCCACCTTCTCCGTGGCACCCTGAGCAACTGACGACGAGCGCCGCTGTAGACCCAAGCGGCGCATGCCCAGCCTCGCTGACGCCCTGCTCCTCCGCCAATGTGCTACTGGCGCTATAAGCCACCAGCAGCACAGCGCTTAAGGTTGCGAGGGCCGAGCGAAACTTCACCGCTAGGCTCTAAGGTTCTGATCCTTAATGGGCAGGTAGCGAACGCGCTTTCCAGTCGCAGCGAATATCGCGTTCAGGACAGCAGGCGCTGCGACCGCGATGGTTGGCTCACCCACACCGCCATAGAACCCTCCCGAAGGCATCACAATGGTTTCAACCTTGGGCATGTGGGAGATCTGCATAGACGGGTAGGTGTGGAAGTTATCCTCCTGAGGCTCGCCATTTTTTAGCGTGATTTCTTGGAACAGTGCCGCTGAGAGCCCGTAAACAAACGAGCCTTCGACCTGGGCCTCGATCTGCTGAGGATTCACCGCAGTACCGCAGTCTGTCGCGGCAATAATGCGATCAATCTTTAGACTGCCTTCCGCATCGACCGTCACATCCGCACAAGCGGCCACGTAACTACCAAATCCATAGAGCACAGCAAGCCCTCTGTGCTTACCATCATCACTGCCCCACCCTGAGCGCTCTGCCACTGCTTTTAGCACTGCCGCACCCTTCGGGTTTTTGTTCATGTGGGCAAGACGAAATTCCAGTGCATCGCGGCCTGCCGCATGGGCAAGCTCATCCATAAAGGACTCAAGGTAGATCGCGTTCTGGTTGATATTCACGCCACGCCAGAACCCGGGCCGGATCGGCGGATTACGCATGGCGTGATCCACGAGAAGGTTCGGGAAATCGTAACTGATCTGGTGTTGATCAAGCGCTGGATTCAGACCGCCCTTGATCACCCCTTGGAAGGTCGCGAAGTCCGTCCCATCAACGAGCAAATGCGGGAGGAGTGACGCCAAGATCGACTGCCCAGAAATGCGCATGTGTAACCCAGTAAGGTTCCCGTCTTTATCGAGCGACCCGCGCATTTTGGCCATGGTGGTCGGGTGGAAGAAGCCATGCTTTTGGTCCTCTTCACGCGTCCACTGGAGCTTGATCGGAGTGCCGGGAAACGCCTTGGCAATCTCGATCACCTGATGCACGTAGTCGGGCGCGCCGCGGCGACCAAACCCGCCCCCCAAAATGGTTTTGTAGACCTCGCACTTTTCGATAGGCAGGCCGGAAGCCTCTGATGTCGCAGCCAGTGCCGATTCACCATTTTGTGTAGGACACCAAATCTCACACTTATCTTCCGTATAGATGGCAGTGGAGTTCATCGGCTCCATCGGCGCATGGTTTTGCGAAGGGCACTTGTAGACGGCTTCGATGACGCGATCAGCACCTTCAAGCGCTGCTTTAATGTCACCCTCCCAGTTGCCCTGAAAGGCCTCGTCGGCATCTAGCCCGCTTTCGAGGAGAGCGGTGAGTTTCTCGTCATCAAAATCTGCATTGGGGCCAAGATCCCACTCAATGGGCAGTGCATTCAATGCGGTATTGGCTTGCCACCAAGTATCAGCGACCACGGCAACCCCGCTCGTGCCGACAGCTGTCTCAACCTTCACCACACCGCGCACACCTGGCATACCTTCCACCGCTTTCGCGTCGAAGCTTTTTAACTTGCCCCCCAATACGGGCGCGTCCTTGATGCTAGCCAGTAACATGCCCTCAAGCTGGATGTCAGCGCCGTACTTCAAATCACCTGTGAGCTTCTCTTTGGTATCGAGGCGCTTCACTGGCTTGCCAGCGATCTTCCATTCGGACACATCTTTTAGCGGCACGTCCGTCGGCGGCGTCAATTTGCTGGCAGCGTCCGCCACCTTGCCAAACGTGGTCTGTTTACTGGAGCCGCGGTGACGAATCACACTATTTTCGGCGTAACAGTCTTCAGCAGGCACACCCCACTCATTCGCAGCAGCTTGTACTAGCATCATCCGGGCTGCGGCGCCGCCCTCTCGAACATATTGCTGACTAGATCGGAGCCCCTGGCTGCCACCGGTCGAGAAATCCCGCCACACGCGTTCACGCGCCAAGTTTTCACCCGGCGTTGGGAACTCCCAGGTGACGTTCGCCCAATCACACTCGAGTTCTTCGGCCACAAGCTGAGCAAGCCCCGTCAACGTGCCCTGGCCCATTTCAGATCGGGCAATCCGAATCGTGACCGTATCGTCGCTCGCGATGTGTACCCAAGCATTGACTTCTTCCATGCCGGGCGCAGCGCTCGAGAGCTGCGGGAGAATGCCTAATGAGAGCCCGGCACCAATCGCAGAGGTGCCTACAATGAACTTCCGTCTTGTTAATTTCATTCCGTTCATGGTCCCCTCCTTACGACAGTTTCTTGGCAGCAAGATGGATCCCTTCGCGCACACGCTGGAAGGTGCCGCAGCGACAGATGTTGGTGATCTGCGCATCAATGTCTGCATCGGTGGGGTTCGGTGTCGTATTCAGCATGCCAGAGACCGCCATGATCATGCCTGGCTGACAATAGCCACACTGGGGCGTATCAAGCTCTGCCCAGGCTTCCTGGACGGGGTGGTCACCCTCCTCCGATAGACCCTCAATGGTTGTGATTTCACTATTTTCTGACACAGCAGACAAAGGATAGACGCAAGACCGAACCGGGTTGCCGTCAATGTGAATCGTGCAAGCGCCACATGCCGCGATGCCGCACCCGTATTTAGTGCCGGTCATCCCAAGCTGTTCGCGAATGACCCACAAAAGGGGCGTGTTTTCGTCAGCGTCAACATCGACGCGGTTACCATTGACCTTGATCTTTTTCATAGCGCTCGCAATTCATTGAGTGGAGGGGTTACGCCTTTGAAGCATACCGGGCTGCCATCGACCGTCAACGAATAATTGCAGCAT
>WTHO01000235.1 GCA_011523115.1 Halieaceae bacterium
AAAAATAGGAACACATCATTATGTCTCTGATAGTCAAAACCACGTATCGGGTGCGAGAAGCTGATAAGGCGTCTTTTTTGGCGGATTTTTCTGTCGTCGCCCAAGCCACGATGGCAGCACCGGCCTGCGACTGGATATATGTGGCCGAGGACTTGGAAGAAAACACGGTGGTGGCCATGTCTTATTGGCAGTCTGAAGCGGGTTTTGACGACCATCTGAGATGGCGTATCGGCACCAGCCGCTGGACCGAGATGGAGCAAAAATACCTGACAGCGGAACCTGAATTCAGCCTGATGCCGGTGATGTTTAGATTCCGCGACACGGCGTGAGCGCCTGAGCGCCCGCCACAGTCTGTAGCACTAGGTACTGCTGCGTTTCGACTCGATCAAATGATGCGCCAACTCTTCCGCCTGGGTCTTCGATAGGCCCATACGCTCCCTGAGCTCTTCGATTTCCTCGGCCTCCTCGCTGGAAATGATGCCGTCGTCCAGCGCCTCCCTCAGCTTGTGCTCAAACTCGGCGTACTGTTTGGACATTTGCTTGGAGAAGCCGGCACCGACGATGCCAGTCAGCAGTGCCACTGTGCACACGCCCATGATGGCGGTGAGGGCGCCGATCAACTTGCCCTCTGCCGTGATCGGCGATACGTCGCCGTAACCGACTGTTGTCAGCGTCACGATGGACCACCACATCGTCTGTGGGATGGATGGGAACGCATCGGGCTGTGCATCGTGCTCCGCAACATAAATCAGAGAGCTCGACAGGAATAGCGCGACCACCATCAAGTAGAGTGCGGCAACAAATGCCTGACGTTCCGAATAAATGGCGGAGACCAGATCCTCCAAGGCGGTGGTGTAATGACTCAGCTTAAGCAGTCGCGCGAGTCGCATGACCCTCAGCAGTCGCAAGTCTGCCCCCACCCAGATGAACTGCAACAATGTGGGCAGTATCGCTATCAGGTCTATGAGCCCCGTAAAGCTGAAGATGTAACCCAAACGCTTGCGCAGCGGCGTTGAACCCTTGAGGTCCTCGTTATCCGGCGCCGTCCAGATGCGCAAGATATACTCAATGGAAAAAAAGACCACCGAGATGAATTCGAAGATTAGTAACTCGAATGACCAGACTTCCCTGATGGACGCGACTGATTCGAGCGTGATGGCGACGAGGTTGAGCGAGATCAGTAAAAACAGAAAGGTGTTGAGTCTTCGCGCCGCCTTTTTGTGTTGAGAAGATCTTTCGAAGAGTGAGCCAATATAACGCCGGGTAGTCACAGTCATATCCTTGTTACGATCGGCCACCGCCCCAGCAGTTGCCGCTTTTTTGTCCTTGGAGTATGTTGCCAGCAAGCCTCGATGAACGTAAGTGCAAAAAGAGACATGTCTGCACACCGCCGGCATGCTATCAGCCACCCAAATGAGCCCGCCTGTCTGAGTGTGTTGCGCCGCGGGGTAATCTGGGCAAAGAGGGACGAGTAGTCAAATGAAACTGAAATTCATCGCACCCTTAACGCTCTTGTTTTGCTGCCCGGTTGTTTTTTCCGAGCCGCTTGCCAGTGCTTCTTATAAGGACGTCTGTGAGCAGATGGATGAGCAAGGCATCTCCAGCCGAACGCAGTCGGATCCCAGCTCGCAACAGTTGGTCGACAATGCGGTGGTTGTGGTTGGCGCCGGGAACACAAGCCGCCGCAAGCAAAATCAATCTGTCTCCAATTCCGATATCGTCGTGGGCGCGAGCATGACCCAGATCAACACCGTGAACAGCACCTCTAATCCGGCCGGCGGCACCTCGGCCCGGTCTGCCGATCCCTGTAGATGAGACACTGGCGCTGATCCACTGATGGCCACGCAACAAAGCTTGATAGGAACCAGCGCCGTCACGCGGGAGTTGCTGGCGCACCTGGAACGGGTGGCGCCCACCGACGCGCCGGTACTGGTGCGCGGTCCGACGGGTGTCGGTAAAGAGCTGGTGGCGCGCGAGATTCATCGGTTATCCGGCCGAGACCCCAAGGGTGACTTTGTCGCGGTGAACTGCAGTGCCATTCCCAACGAGCTGTTGGAGAGTGAAATATTCGGTCACGAAAAGGGCGCTTTTTCCGGCGCGGTGAGTAGCTATCAGGGAAGGATGCGTCTAGCTGACGGCGGCTCGCTATTACTCGACGAGATCGGGGATATGCCTCCAGACCTGCAGGCAAAGCTGTTGCGAGTGGTGCAGGAGGGCGTGGTCACACCCGTCGGCTCCGGTAAGGAGATTCCTGTCGATGTGAGGATTATCTCAGCCACTCACAAGCCGCTGGAGTCCCTGATAGAAACAGGGCAATTTCGCGAGGACCTGTTTTTTCGATTGAACGTGATTCCCATTACGGTCGCTTCCCTGAGGGAGCGACCCGAGGAGATCGTAGAGCTCTTCGATCACTTCAGTACTGCGTATGCCCTGCAGGGCGACCCGATCAAGCTGAATGCGCGCTCAATGAGCTTGCTTCAGGCCTACCAGTGGCCGGGCAATGTGCGGGAGTTGGAGAACTTCTGCCGTCGGTTATCCGCCTTGTACCCCGGGGAAAATATTAACCTTTACGAATTGCCTGCGGACTTCCTGCCGCCTCAGATGATGAGCCTGATGGGCGCAGAAGGCAGTGCAGGTTCTGCGCCGGCCTCAGCAGGCGCGTGGGATGCAGCCGCCCTGGCATTGGGTGAGGTCAGCGCGGCGGGCGAGGATGAAGATGGCCTCGCCAGAGTACTGGGCATCACCGCTGCTGAGGCGCCTGCGCATGTGGCCCTGAATGAGGCGTCCCTCAAGGATCGTGTTACTGATTTTGAGCGCCAGTTGATCGAAAAGGCACTCGCCGACGCCAATAGCAACATCTCGGAAGCTGCCCGGCTGCTGGGGGTGAAACGTACGACCCTGATTGAAAAAATGGGCAGGCTGAATATCGCAAAACGCTGACGAATGTGTGTCAAAAAATTGACGTTCCTGTCAATTTTATCGATTTTTGATCCCCTTTAAATTTATAAGCCACTGACTTTATTGGTATTTTTTATGATGGCCTCCTGCTTGCTGTGTAATCAGGCACGCAATGGGGAAGCGACGCGGTGTCCAAAGAGTCAGAGACAGTTCAATTGAATGTGCTTTCGGTGCGCGGGACCGGCTTCCCTGAGGAGTGCCTGCGCGGTAGCACATGGGATTCAATCGTTCAGCTGACGCAGGCACCCGAGGTATTTGCCGAGCGGGCTACTGACAGCATGGCCTCCTGCGTCGCGGTGGGGCCCGCATGGTCACATGAAGAGGCCTATTTGCTCCAGATCCTTGAGCACGCCCCGGAGTCTGCGGTCATTCTCATGCCCGCTGGCGATATCAAGTTGGCACACCTCATTGGTGTGAGGGGCTTTGACGCATTCGTGACTTATGCGGATGACAGCGATTGGGTGGCGTTGGCTGAGACCGCGTTAGGCTATGCCGAAGCACCCGAGACCCCTTCCAAGCCTCGCTCTGGCGCTACTTCATCCTCCACACCGTCTGCGCCTTCTATTTCGTCGCGAGGACAGCGGAAGCAGGTGGTATTCAGTGACCCGGTAAGCAAAGCGATGTTGGCGTTGGTGCAGCGGGTCGCTCAGGTGGATGTGACTGCGCTGCTGTCAGGCCCCTCTGGGGTGGGTAAAGAGGTAGTGGCGCAAATCCTACACAATGCTTCTGCCCGCGCGTCGGGCCCATTCATCGCACTGAACTGTTCCGCAATGCCTGAACATCTGGTGGAGAGTATTTTATTTGGTCACATGAAAGGCTCATTTACGGGTGCCATCAAAGACCAGCCGGGTATTTTTGAGGAAGCGCACAACGGCACGCTGTTTCTCGATGAGGTAGGTGAGCTGCCATTGCACATTCAGCCCAAATTGCTGCGAGTGATTCAGGAGCGTAAAGCGGCGCGAATAGGCAGCACCCGTGAAGTGAACTTCGATGTTCGCCTGGTAGCGGCCACCAATCGGGATCTGGTTGAGTTGGTCAAGCGAGGCGAGTTTAGAGAAGACCTGCTCTACCGGCTCAACGCCTTTCATATCGGCATACCACCCTTGCGGGAGCGCCCCGAAGACATCCGGCAACTGGCGATCAGTTTTGCTGCCTCCGAGCAGATTGCGGGCATCGGGATGCAGATTGACGAAGCCGCGATTCAGCAGCTCCTGCAGCATCAGTGGCCCGGTAATGTGCGGGAGCTCGACAATGTGATTTGTCGCGCCAAGGTGCTCGCGATTCACAATGTGATTCAACCCGAGCACATTTATTTTGATGCGCTGGAGTTTTCGCCTTCTTCACTTCCGGACGCGCCCGACGCATTCACGACTTCCGATATTGCGAAGCCACAGGGCCACGAGCATGTCATTCAATCCGATCAGGACTTGGTCTCAGCTAAAGAGCAGGCGGAATGGCAGCTGATTCAGGCGGCCTTGCAAGAAACCGACTCCAAAAAAGAGGCGGCAGAGCGTTTGGGCATCAGCCCGAGAACGTTACGACACAAATTACAAAAGCTGAAGGCGGCAGAAGCTGACAGCATGCAATCGATGGGTGCCTCATGATTGATAAAACCAATATGCAGGGCGTCATGAACGTCATTCGACAGGCCGAGATGGCCAATAGTCGTGCCGCTGATGCGTCGTTAGGTATCAGCAATGAACAGCAGCAGTCGCGTTTTGCCTCCGATCTGTTGGCAGCGATCCGGTCGGTCAATGCGACGCAAATGCGCTCAGCCGAGACTAAAACAAGCTTCGAAGCGACAGAGGATGTCAGCGTGACTGATGTGCTGATTGATTCACAGCGTGCATCGGTGGCGTTCGAGGCGACGCTTCAGGTTCGCAACAAGGTCCTGAAGGCTTATCAAGATGTCATGAGTATGCCTGTCTGATATGTCAGGCATGGACAAGGGGTAACAGACGATGGAAGCAGCACTCGAAGAACGACCTCTGATCGAGGGGTCAGCGACCGAAGTGGACAGCGGCAGTAACCCGCCCGCCGAGACGGGCAACGCCGCCGTACCTGCCGAACAGGCCGGCGCTACGCCTGCAAATCAGGCGCAGGCGATGCCCGCTGTGCGGGACGTGATGTCTCAGCCTGCTGTGCGTCGCGCCATGCCCGCCATCATTGGTCTGTTGTCTCTTCTGGTAGTGCTGATTTTTTGGTCGGTGATGACCTCTACTCCCTATCGAAGCGTCTCTGATGGCATGGAGCAAGCCGATGTTCAGTTGGCCTTTGAGGCGTTGAAGTCCGCTAATTACGATGTGCGAATCAATAAATCCACCGGGCGCCTTGAGGTGCCTGAGAACGTGTTTCAGGCGGCGCGGATCTTTCTGGCGTCCCAGGGTATTCCCAGGGCTGCGGCCGAGGGCGGCATGGGCTCATTGGCTGACGGCAGCTCGATGACAACCAGTCAGTTCATGGAACAGGTGAAGTACAACAATGCGATTGAGGTTGAACTCGCGCGCACGATCTCCGAGATCAGCACGATTGAAATGGCCCGAGTCCATTTAGCTGCACCCAAACAAAGTGTCTTTGTCCGCGATCGGCAGCCGGCCAAAGCGTCGGTGATCGTCAAGCCGTACCGGGGCAGAGTCGTTGACCCCGCGCAGGTACTCTCAATTGTTCACTTGGTCAGTGCCAGTGTGCCCTATCTCGCCACGCAGGATGTCACGGTGGTAGACCATTACGGCAACCTGCTAACAGGCAGCAATGCTGACAAAGATGGCACCCCTGCACTCAATAACGCGCGTTTTGAAGCCGAGCGAGAGGCAGAGTTGGCTGAGCGCATTCGCGAACTTCTGATCCCCGCACTGGGTGGCGGCAACGTGCGAACCGTCGTCAATCTGGAGATGGACTTCACCCAGCGTGAAACCACTACGGAGCAGTATCTGGACTTTGAACCCGAGCGCGCTGAGGTGCGATCTGAGGTGATTACCTCTGATTCCCAGACCGGTATCGCTGCATCGGGTGTGCCGGGCGGCACCACCAACATTCCGCCCGATCAGCCAGAAGTGGTGCCGGAGGGTGAGGTCGCCGAGAACCCCACCAATACCGAGACCGCGACCACTGAGCGAGAGCAAACCACGCGTAACTATGAGCTCGATAAAGAGATCCGGTTTGTGAAAGAACAGACAGGTCGCGTGACCTC
>WTHO01000286.1 GCA_011523115.1 Halieaceae bacterium
CAACCAGATAGCGGAGGCCACCATGAATCATCTTGGAACTGCGACTCGAGGTGCCACTGGCGAGATCTTGAGCCTCGATCAACGCCACGGAAAGACCTCTCAGCACCGCGTCACGAGCAACGCCGGCTCCAGTGATGCCACCGCCAATCACCAGTAAGTCGAAAGTTTGATCAGACAACGCGCCGACGGAGCGGACCCGGTCAGCCTGATTGAAATCTTGATACGCCACGCTACCACCCCCAGATAGACTCTAATGTACCAGCACTGATCAAAGCGGGGCATGAAAAACGAAAAAAGGGCCCCGCAGGGCCCTTTATCTTAGAGTACTGGCTATTACATCTCCCACCTGAGGTTGGCGAAGATGGTCCTGCCCTCCCAGTCATACTGGGAGTAGAAGGCAGAGTTGCCCTGAGTGCTGACCTCGCCCAAGTTCAATGTGGTCAATCTAGGCGGCTCCTTGTCGAAGATGTTGGATACGCCGAGGCGAACCGTCGCGCCATTGTCAAAGCTGTAGGCAACCGATGCGTTGTGATAAACCACGGTATCGGTGTCAAGCACCACCCTCACCTCTCTGCCGCGCAGCGAGACAGTGTTACCACCAAAGCTGTCATAGTTGCTGGAGTCACCAATAATATTGGCCACCCAAGCTCCTGACCATGCACCATTTTGAAGAGCGGCAGAAACCCGTCCAGTCCACTTGGGCTCCCCTACCTCGCCATTGAAGTCCTGAGCAGTGTCCTCAAACAGCGCAACAGTGTCCTCAATCTGGAAAGTATGCTGAGTCTCTAGGGTCAGCATACCAACGGGCGTATCGGTCACCCAGGTCGCCGCCAGATCCCAGCCTCGGTTGCGCTGTTCAGCGACGTTAATGTACGAGTCCCGAATATTGTCGATACCCTGATCCAACGCGCGACGCTCAAACAGTGCACACAGCGGATCATTCGGGAAGAAGTCCGAGTTATAACAGGCGGAGACGATCGTTGACGCGCCCAGCTGCGAGACCTGATCTTCAATTTTGATATCAAAGAAGTCGGCCGAGATACTCAGATTTGCAAAGTCGGGCTGCCAAACAATGCCGATCGTGTTCGCCTCGGAGGTCTCTGCCTCCAAGATGCCCAGTCCACCGCCCGTCACGATCGTCGCACTGATCGGCGCACCCGTGAAGTCCGGCGCAATACCGTCTGC
Organism: Halieaceae bacterium; assembly: GCA_011523115.1. Taxonomy (GTDB): domain Bacteria; phylum Pseudomonadota; class Gammaproteobacteria; order Pseudomonadales; family Halieaceae; genus Luminiphilus. The sequence continues at coordinate 1,186 of WTHO01000286.1, forward strand.
AGCACAGTTATCGGCGAGACGCTGCGAGATACTGCCGTCAGCCAGATTGGTACCCCAGCGGATACAGGGATCCACCCTTCGCTGGCCTGTAAATGACGTCTGGTCTGCAAGATACAGCTCATAAAGCGCTGGCGTTCGGAAAGACGTACCCGAGCTTGCCCTCACCCTCACCTCGGGGGTCAACTCCCAGTTCACGCCCATCTTCCAGGTTGAATCGCTCCCGTAGGAATCGACGTCGGTATAACGGGCTGAAGCATTGATGATGAGATTGTGAATGAGTGGCACATCAGAAATCACTGGAATCTCAATCTCGCCAAAAATAGCCGTAGTCGAGTCATCCCCCTCTGTTATGCCAGCGCCAGAGGCGCCCCAGGCGTTATTCGCCAGGGTAATCTCGCCGGGGACGTCTTTAATCTCGTCCTCGCGGTATTGAAAGCCAATCGCGCCTAACACCTCGCCCGCCGGCAGATCAAAGAGCGGCCCCGAAACCGTGCCCTCGATGCTCCACTGCGTATACTCTGTGTTGCCGGTTTCAGTGCCAAACAAGAACGCCCGCTCTTCTGGCGTCAGCACACCATTGTTGAAATCGGGATCAAGCCAGCGCGGATCCATACATGGCACGCCCCGTACCGAGGTGGTTTGACCAACACAGGAGCCATTTTGGAACCAGCTGGAGGTCACCGAGTCATCGAAAATCTGATCGGAGATGTAATCGCCGTCTGATCGAGAGTACTGACCCGAGATATCCCAGGAATAATCTCCAACGCTGCCGGAAAAGCCCAATAGCGCTCGGCCATAACTGACTTCAACCGAGTCATCCGAGTGATCCGTGATAGGTGTCGGGCTCAGCCACTGCGCACCACGCCAGCCTTCAGAGAGAGAACTCCCGCCGAAGAAGTTTTCGTTGTAGATGTAAGTCCAGAACTGGCGGTAGCTGTTGACGTAGGTCTCCCGCCGACTCATCAGCACTTCACCGTACATGGTCAGGTCATCTGTGAGCTGGTACTCAGCATCCGCGTAGAGGGTATAGACCTCGGTTTTGGGTACCAACGAGGATCCGTCCTGGAAAGGATGGTCGGCATTGGTGACCGCCGATGTGGCATCGCTGTAATCCACCGGGAACCAGCCCGCAGGCGCTTCCATTTGTCCGGGGAAGGCTTCCTGAAAGCCCGGTATGTAGTTGCCGAGATCGCCGTCGTAGTCGTACTGCGCTTTTGTGCCGCCCGGCAGGCCACTGTAGTCGTAAATCCAGATATGGCCCCAGCGCAAATCATTACAGTGGGGAGACCCTGTTCGCGGGTCAACAATGTCTGCGCGGTCACCCGTGTCTGGGTCAAACACGTATTGTTCACCGCAATCGAAGTAATCGCGGTTACCTTTCTTGAGCTCCTTGCGCTGAATGAAGTCGCCCATAATGCTGAAGTGACCCTTGTTGAAGGAGTTACCCCAGCGGAGGCTCAAGCGATTCTCCGCGCCACCCGAATCGGTGGGTTGCGCGGTGTAAGCATCAAACCCAAAACCGTCGTCCTTGCGCGTGATCACGTTGACTACGCCCGCGACCGCATCCGAGCCGTAAACCGTCGAAGCGCCGTCTTTCAGGATTTCAATCCGGTCTACCGCAACAATCGGCATGAGGTTGAGGTCAAAAGACGATACCTGGCCACGCACACCCGCGGGACCGATCCGCCTGCCATTCAGCAGCACTAGGGTCCGTGCCGCACCCAAGCCGCGCAGCGAAATGGTTGAGGTACCGATACCGCCTTCCTGCACAAAGGCACTGGAGGTGGCGGTGGTTACCTGCGCCGAGCCTGACGCAATCGTCGTTGTCTGCAGTAAAGACCCGACATCGGCGATACCCTGAACGACCGCGGTATCAGCCGAGATGACATCCATAGGTGAGGCTGAGGAGTATCCGTCACGAATAATCCTTGAGCCGGTAACGATTACCTCTTCAACCGACTCTTCCTCTGATACTGCTGCGGCGTCGAGCGCTTCCTCTTCGAGCTCCTGCGCCCACCCCTGAGATCCTGCGACACCCAAGGCGGCCGACACGGCAAAAGACAGAATCTTCTTACGACTGTGCGGTTTCACTAACATGGTAAGACTCCCCGATAAAATAGCGTGGGACGGTGTTCCCCGTCTTAGACAATTTTTGACTCGTACAGTATCCACCAAGCCAAAAACGCGCACAAGCCGGGCGCTACATTTTTTACAGGGTTCCTACCTTTTATGAGGCAGTCGCGAGCGGGGCACTCACCAACTTCGACACCGAGGGGGGAGAATCCGCTTGTTGACCTTATGACGCTCTATTGCAGGTGGCTCAGGGGCACTTTAAGGTAGCTTGTTGTTAACTAATCAAATGATCCGCCCATGCCCACAATCCACCTGCAACCTGACCGGCTTGAGGAACTCACCGGCGGTCTGTCGAGAAATCCGATAACGACGCCGACTTTTCTGAACTCAGTGCCCAAGTGTGGCACCCATCTCATCAAAAATATTGTCAGAACCTTCGTTCCGGCAGAACAGCACTACGATGATGTGTTCATTCAACTACCGATCCTGCAGCGCCACGCTTCGGCCTTTAATCCAAACAAACCGCGGCTCAGCTGGGGTCATCTCTTGTTTTCCGACAGTTCGGGTATCGCCCTGCGGGATGCCTACCACATTCTGATGGTGCGGGATCCCTACGACTGGGTGCTGGCCAGGACGCGGTTTTTTCTCTCCGAGAATTTCCAAGGCAATATGGAAAACCTGAAGAGCGGGCAGCTCACCGTTGAAGAAGTCATGAACCTGATGATTTGGGGCATTCACCAGAAAGCGCCGCCACTCAAAGACATATTTGAACTCAATGCGAGCGCCTGGATGGGCACCAGAGCAAAGATCATTAAATTCGAAGATTTACTCGAGCACGTTATTGCCGTTGAGGAGCCTGCAGCGGAGGCGTTTTTTCTCGACCTGCTGGCGCCTATGGGTATTAGCAGCCTGCCGGATGACTGGCGCGACCGAATCAGATTGGGTAGTAGCAAAGAACTGAGTGCCACGCACCGGGACAATTTAAGTGGCATGGCCCTGGAATTGCCGGAGGAGTTACCGGCAACGCAGAAAAATCTGGTCGACTGTGCCGCGCCAGGGTTGCGCCAATTATTGGGCTACAGTTGATGCCGAGGGTGGCGGGACCACCTCGTTTCAAACAGAGATCGAAATCAGGGTCATATCTCCCGGGGGCAGGAGCTTAATGAAGGAATTACTGATTGTAGGTGGCGGATCTGCGGGATGGATGGCCGCCGCCTATCTCAATGGGGCGCTGAATGCTCGGGGAGACACCCCCAGGGTGAATATCACCCTGCTGGAATCGCCAGACATTCCCCGCATCTCAGTGGGCGAGGCAACCATTCCTTCGATGCGTCATCTGCTCTCAGTGGTTGGGATTCCCGAAATAGAGTTCATGCGCGCCACTGACGCGACGTTCAAGCAATCCATCAAGTATCAAAACTGGGTGAACAAAGACGGCAGTTTTTATCACCATCCGTTCACCAGCATGCGAGAACAACCGTTGGATCACGCAGGAGAAAACTGGCTTGCCAGCGATCAATCCCTGCCGTTCATGGATACTTGCTCAGTGCAGCCTGCTGCATGCGAGTCGGCTTTGGCTCCGGCGATGAAGCAGCGCTGGTCGCTGCCCTATCGCCTGAATTATGCCTACCACATGAATGCACAAAAATTTGCCGATGTGCTGCGGGATTTCTCCACCGCACGTGGCGTGACGCATGTCATGGCCAATCTGGAGAGTGTTGAGCAGGACGAGCGCGGATGGATACGCTCTGTACAAACCGACAGTCAGGGGAAACTCTCGGCGGATTTATTTGTAGACTGCACTGGGTTTAGGGGGCATCTCATTGCACAGACCCTCGAAACCGGCTTTGAGGACTATTCCCAGTACCTGCTGTGCAATCGCGCCGTGACCATGCACCTGCCTTACGATCGTTTCTACCCCGGATTTATCAGGCCATATACAACAGCGACAGCATTGAGTAGCGGCTGGGTATGGGATATCCCCATGCAGAAACAGCGATCAATTGGCTACGTTCACTCCAGCGATTACATCAGCGAGGAAGACGCCGAGCAGGAATTACGGGCGTATCAGGGCCCCGGTACCGAGGATATCGCGGTGCGATTCGTTGACTTTAAAGTCGGCCGCCGAAAGCAGTTGTGGAACGCTAACTGCATCGCTATCGGCCTGGCAGGGGGCTTTATTGAGCCCTTGGAGTCCACAGGTCTTTATCTCAGTGATCTGGGTGCGGTATTGCTGGCTGAGCACTGGCCGCGGGATGAGGCGTCCGTGCCGGCCTTGTCAGCGCGATACAACCGACTGATGGCAAATCGGTACTACGAGATCCTCGATTTCATCAACATGCATTATTGCCTGACGCAACGAACTGACACCCCCTTCTGGCAGGAAGTTCAGAAGCCCGAGCGCATTAACCCGCGACTGCAGGCGAAACTGGCGATGTGGAAGCAAAAGCCCCCGTCAGCGCACGACTTTGAGGATCAATGGTTCAATGGCATGGACAACTCGGCCGAGCACTTCGATCTATCGACAATTGGCAATCGGGCTCCTGTAGACACAGGAGGGCTGTGGAATCATGAAAGCTACGAATGCATCTTGTATGGCATGCACTACCTTCGGGAAGAGTCCCAAAAGTGGTACGGCACGGGGCGGCCGGCAGCGCAGCGATCACAGCGAGTCAGCGAATTTATGCCAACCTTGACTCAACTTCCTGATCACGCGGAGTGGCTGCAGGGTGCATTAGGAATGCTCTCCTATCATGCGAGCGACCCACCGGTGGGTTGGACCCACTGAACGCCCTGCCCGACCCGGACATATAAAAATCTCCAGAGCCCCGCTATAACTCAGCACAGCGTCATCTCCGAACCCGCGTATGGGAGCCGAAAGTAATGAAA
>WTHO01000224.1:0-2170 GCA_011523115.1 Halieaceae bacterium
CGCTGACGCATTCACCAGGGAAGGGAAACGTCGTGTCTGAACATCTTGTGAGCCACAGCTTGCGCTCTTTGTGCCCTGTCACCGCACAGCCGGATTGGGGAAGCCTCTCCATACGTTATTCCGGCAGAGAGATGGATCGCGACAGCCTGTCGCGCTACCTCAGCGGTTATCGAAACCATCAGGGCTTCCACGAACAGTGTGTCGAACAGATCTTCTCTGATCTGATGACATTGGCGCCCGATTCGCTGCAAGTTGCGGCCTTTTATCAGCGCCGCGGCGGGATCGACATTACGCCCTGGCGCAGTTCTGTGCCGCTCGCGGTGACGCCACAGCGGCTCGGACGTCAGTAGCTACCATGTTTTCGAAACGGATGAGTTTCAGCGCGCTTTGCGTCGCGCTCCTCACCGTCTGCGCGGTGTTTCCGTCCGAGCGCTCGCAAAGTGCGCCGGGTCTCACCGAGGTGGAATTAAAAGCAGTGTTCCTGCTTCGTTTGCCCCAGTTTGTCAGCTGGTCTGATCAGCGATCTGCCACGCGCTTTTGCGTCACTGAGTCCTCCGAAGTGTCAGCCCTACTCACAGATATGGTGGCCTCAGACCCTCAGGGCAGGGTGGTCCGAACGGTTGAAGCCGGGCGGGTGAATGAATGCGATGTGGTGTACGGGCGTATCGATGAGGATGTGCGCGTGGCCACGGCGGGGGCACTGCAGGTCAGTGATGCGCCGGGGTTTGCCTCCGAAGGGGGCATGGTGGAGTTAAAGCGCCGGGGCGCTCGCATGGGCTTGGTGGTGAATGTGCGCGCATTGACGTCGGGCGGACTCAAGGCAAGTAGCAAGCTTTTGCAGTTAGCCGAGGTGATCGATGAATAAGCCTCGTCTGCTCAGTCGGAGACCTACGTCCATCCATCGCCACCTCGCGGGCGTTGGGGCATTCATTACCGGGGTTGTTGGCGGCCTGTTCTTACTGGTCCTGGTGGGTGTCTCGTTGCAGGCGTCGCGGTCTCAGGTGCTTGAGCAAAGTGATGCGGTAGGTCGGGTACTCGCCTCGAATTTAACTGCGTCAGTGGTCTTCCAAGACCCGGTGACAGCGGCGGAGTTGCTCGGGGGCTTGGCGACGGTGGACGACGTGGTTGCCGCCGACCTGATTCTCCCCGACGGTACTCAGTTTGCGGCCTATCGTCGGTCATTACCCGACGAGGCGGCGATTCAATCGCTCTACCTCATGAATATTGCCGTGCCGGTTCATCTCGAGGCCGAGCAACTTGCAACCCTGCACATTCAAGTCGATCTGTGGCCGGTTTATCAGCAACTGATTTGGATAGCTGGAGTCGCTCTGGTGCTGTGGCTGCTCGGGATGGTGGCGGCCTATGCGCTGTCTCGCGCGTTCAACGCGTCGATTACCGACCCCCTTTCTGACTTGGCCGACATGATGTCCGAGGTGACGGAGCGCGAGGACTATGCGCAACGCTTTCACTATGACGCGCAGAATGAGCTCGGGTCACTCGTTGATGCATTCAATGAGATGCTCGAGCGCATCGGTGATCGTGAGCAGCGGCTTCGCCAAATGATCCTCGACCTGGAAGAAGCGAGGGATCAGGCAGAGGCGGCCGCGCGATCAAAATCGAGTTTCTTGGCGAACATGTCTCATGAAATTCGCACCCCCATGAACGGCGTCATGGGGATGATTGCGCTGTTGAAGCAGGGCGAGATGTCGGCGCAGCAGAAAGCCTATTTTGAGACGATCGAGCGTTCTGCGGATGCGCTCTTGCTGATTATTGACGACATTCTTGATTTCACCAAAATCGAAGCAGGACGGCTCGAATTGAGCGCTGCTCCGTTCAACATTCGAGAAAGCCTGGCCTCCATTGAAGCGCTGTTCGCCGAGCCTGCCGCGCAAAAAGGTCTGTCATTAGCAGTGACCGTCGAGTCGTCAGTGCCTGAAAGAGTGGCAGGCGACCCCGGAAGAATCCGACAGATCTTGCTGAACCTGATTGGTAATGCGGTCAAATTTACCGAGGAGGGCGACGTTGCCGTTGCCGTTGGGCTGACCGGAAGCGTTGCTTCACGCTATCTGCGTTTTACCGTCACCGACACCGGGCCCGGGATTCATCCGGGCGATCAGTCGAGAATCTTTGGGGAATTTTATCAAGCGGATGTGAGCCTTACCCGTGCGCA
>WTHO01000224.1:2270-6129 GCA_011523115.1 Halieaceae bacterium
GCCCCGGTGACCGATGCAACTCGTTATCCGCTGGCTGATACCTACGACTTAAGCGTGTTGGTGGCTGAGGACTCTGAGGTGAATCAATTCATCATGCGTGAATTGCTTGCCAAGTGGGGTATTGAAATATCGATCGCCGCCAACGGTAAGGAAGCGCTGGAAATGTTCCAGAGCTTGGAATTCGACCTCATACTCATGGACATTCAAATGCCCGAGATGGATGGGTTGGAGGCGACTCGGCACATCAGGGCGCTGCAGCTTGAACAAGAGGTTTGCCCCGACTGTGTGATTGTTGGATTGTCCGCTCATGCAATGAGTGGTGATCGCGAACGCTATATGTCGGAAGGAATGATGGATTACCTCACCAAGCCGGTGCGGACCGAAGAACTACGAGCGGTATTGGACAGCTGCCTTGCGCGCAAGCGTGGGGCACATTGAGTAAGAGTACAGGAGGTACTCCATGACACAGGTAGGTTTAACACATCGAGGGAAGGCACTCTGCGGCATCACCGTAGCGCTCTTGTTGCTATCCGGCGGGCGGGCTGCTGCGCAAACGGTGCCGACAGATCTGCTCGATCTATCGATTGAAGATTTATTCGAGGCCAATGTTGTCAGCGAGACTGAACAGGCTGAAGAGTCCCGTCAGTGGCATGTCTCTTATACGTACGCCGTGTCTGACTACGATGAGTACTACATCGGAACCAATGCAGTGTCATACGACGACGTATTGTTTGAGCCCGGAGCGGAAGCGCGCACCGAATACAATTATCCGGTTGTGCCTACTGAAATTACGCAGGAGGTGCATGCGCTCAGAGTGGCTTACGACCTGACCGACGCGACGACTTTGCGGGCGCAACTACCTTTTGTTATGCAGAGCACGGATCACATATCGATCGTTCCGGGCTATGACGCCTTCAACATCAGCTCTGAAGGAGTCGGCGATATCGCTTTCGTTGCTGACTCCATTGTTCGTCAGTCACTCAATAGTGTTTGGAAGGTGGGCGCTGGTGTCAGCTTGCCTACGGGCTCCATCGATGAGGAGGGCGATACGCCCCGTGCTCCTGGAGATCAGCAGTTACCGTACACGATGCAATTGGGATCTGGCACCTGGGACTTCCCGGTCTTCGTGAGCTTCCGGAAGTACGAAGCCTCATGGGACTGGGGAGTGGATGCCAGCTACACGCTGCGCACTGGCAAGAATGATCGCGACTATCGGTTGGGCGACAAGGCCGGATTAGGGGGATGGTTGATGTGGAAGGGGGCCTCCGTGGTGCGTCCTGGCATTCGCCTTGACTATCGGTGGCAAGGCGACATTGATGGAGAGGATGTGTCCCTTCGCGTGCCGAACCCCGCGTTTCCGTACCCGGCGCCCGTGACCAATCCGAATGCTTTTGGTGGGGATCAAATAGACTTGACGGTCTTTGCGCGAGCGCCGTTTGCAGACAGCTGGTATGTCGAGGCGGCCTATTCTCAGCCGATTTACCTCGATCTCAGCGGCCCACAAACCTCTGAAAAGTTTCACTTCAGCATTGAGATTGGCACATCTTTTTAAGGGTTAGATCGCGCCGCAGTATTGCCTAGCCCTGTGCTAAACTCCGCGCCCACGGAGAGGTGGCCGAGTGGTCGAAGGCGCACGCCTGGAAAGTGTGTATACGGCAACGTATCGAGGGTTCGAATCCCTCCCTCTCCGCCATTTTTGAAATCGCCCTAAGGCGGGGCTAGTATGTTGCCAGCCATGTGCTGAGCCCTCTCCGGGCCTTCTTGCCCAATTGATTTCGCTTGGTAACATCGACGTCGGTCTAAGACTTTCAAAAACTGGCTGGTATGCTCTGTGCAGGTCTTGTGGTGGAGAGTGTCGGAAAATATGCGGGTTTCCCTGGGGGCAATCGAGCACTTTGCATTTGTCACTTTTATGATGACGTTTGCGGGAATGGCTTACATGGACTACGCGCGTGATGGAGACAGGCTGAATCTTGCCCTCGCGGTGACGATGGGGGCCCTCACTGCTCTCAGCACTTACTTGTGGTTCGTGCAACGAGCTAATGGATCCGAGGGTGACGACGAGTGATGAGATCACTGTTGGATAAATTCAACTCAACGACTGTTTTTGCGACAGTGATGGCGGTGTTTTTTTGGCTTCTGTCGGAAAGGGGCGCGGATAGAGTCATGGTGACTTTTGCCTCTGTGTTGAGTCTTGTTGCGCTTGCTAGCCTTTTTTTCGCGTTCGTTCATAAACCGAAAGAGGCCGAGCGGGAATGATAAAGCCACTCTTGACCATCGTCGTACTGACGGCATCCGTAACTGCCCGCGCGGGAGAGCTCGACGGTACAGCGATTTTGTGCAACCGCCCCGGTATCGAGAGCCCCGTCATGTATGAGTTCAAGGCCGACACGCCCTTGCGGTGGCAAGTTGATGTCGAGGGCAGCGAAGCCGTTATTGCAGAGCGGGATCCAGTATTCGCGGCTGCTGAATACACAGTATCTCCCTCGGTCGTTGAATGGACCGATCCTATCGGCACCAAACGTCTCGACAGGACGACTTTAGAGCTCTCAATGACCACCGGAGAAGAAGAGCCCTCTGCGCGGGTATTTCAGTGTCGCTTGTTTGACTCTATTGACGATTTCCAGGCGGAGCTGGAGGCGCTTAGGGCGCTGGAGCAGGCGGAACTTGACGAGCGGATGAGTCATAACAGAATTTGATCGCGCGCCCGCGAGCTCAAAAAAACGCCCACAGCGCGGTTCCACCCGCCGAAATTTTAGGATGCTTTGGGCGCAGGGGCCAGCGTCACATATTGCTACGTCTTTCAGCCGACGCTCTGTTACTGTCTCAGTCCGGAAGTGGGTGTGTTCAGTGGTGTCCAGTTTGCTCTGCTAGCGCCCGACAGGTCTCACATTGGATTTAGGGAATTAAAGATGATTGATAAAAAGCTACTTCTCGCTTCATTAACAGCCTGCTCGTTGTCTTTCTCCGCTTCGGTCTTATCGGATGCCAGTGCAGCCGATGAGCTCATGGCAGCACTGAAGGCCTGCAAGGCAGACGCCGCAGCGATGAAATCTGCACAAGCCATGATCAAGAAACATGGCGGCAAGCCTTCTGATGATCAAATTGATGATTGGGTGGATGATCAAGACGACAAGCTATTTGATTGCCTCGACAAGAAGCTGTAGCGCTGTCTCAGTAGCCTCAACGTCTGAATATCATTGTTGATGGTGTTATCGATACCGCCCCTCTGACACAGCAGGGGGCACCCGGATGTGTGCGCATTGTTGTGAGTGCATCCGGTGGAGGGGCTTACCAGTGAAGCGACTGTTGGTGCCAATCTTCGCTTGGTTGGCTTTCTTTAATGCAGTCATGGTCGTGAACGTCCCTGTTTTTATCGTAGTCTGCAGTAAGTGCGATATGTTTGAGAGTAAAAGTCTCTACTACCGGTTGACGCACGGATACTTCGATCTTTTGGCGACACTACCCGGCCAGGGATTATGGTTGTTGTTAGGTTTGTCGCCGGTAACTTGGATATTGCTCTACATTTGGACGGGGGCCACGGGGATCCTGCCCTGGAGACGGCCGCCGCGCACTGGAAATGACTCATGAAGCGGCTATGCGCTTTGGCCACCCCACTCATTCACCGCCTGACGGTTTTTTTACATACTGCCAACTTGACGCTTGAATCCTCTACCCTAGGCAAATGGACTACGCGAGTTTCAAAGCCCTTCAAGCAGTGCTTTTTTTCGGCGTGCCGCTGATTTGGGGCGCGTGGCAGCTTTACGTGCTCAACCGTTCCGATGATGAAAAACGCCCACCCGATGGCGCTTAAGCTCTCGGTCGCTGCCGTCGTCGCAGTGCTTGCGAAGGTATTGCC
>WTHO01000052.1:0-3684 GCA_011523115.1 Halieaceae bacterium
GCTGATTACCTTGCTGCCTCGTGATGAATGACTCTGCAAAAACACAAAATCTGGCACTATTGACCCCGCCCGCTTGAGCTTCGGTCGGATTCCGGCGTAGTCGGGGCTCAATTTGTTCACGTTACACTTAGGCCAGTATTGTTTTACGGCAGCACCGAATTTCGGGCCGTCCTCGGGGCGGACCGCAAAATCCAGAGTGCTAACTGCTGAAGCGTCGGGGCCAAATCGGGCTCTCCCAGCGAGGTCCAGTGTCAGGTGAATTCCCAGGCCGCCTTGTGAGGGCAGTGGATACACTAATGTCTTGAAAGGCACCCCGCTGGCATAGGAGAAATAACTGCCTTTGAGGAAAAAATTTTCATAGCCGTGTTCGACGCCCGGCGGCACCAAACTCAGGGCGTTCAAGCCCGCCGAGTTGATCACGATGTCAGCGGTAACGTGCGTGCCATCCTCCAGCGCCACCTGAACCAAACCGACACTCGTATCGATCCCCATTACACGAGCGCGGCAATGCAACAGACCGCCCGCAGCCTCAAAATCGATGACAAGGGACTGCATTAAAGACTGGGTATCGACGATGCCGGTGGACGGACTCTCCAAGGCTGCGACACAGGATAGTTCTGGGCATGCACTTTTGATCTCTTCTCGAGAGAGGAGTCTGGCGGGCACCTCGTTGGCAACGGCACGCTCAAAAATCCTCTCCAGCAACGGCTCTTCACCCGCCTGCGCTACGATGAGCTTGCCGGGCTGTTGAAATGGGATATTTTTCTCTCTGCAGTAGTCGTAGAGCAGGTGTTTGCCACGGATACACAGTTTTTCTTTTCTCGGGCTGTTGGCGTAGTAGAGACCCGCGTGGATGACACCGCTGTTTCTCGAGCTATTGACCGAGCCCGGGGTGGTCTCGCTGTCGATGAGAATGACCTGTCGGCCCGCCAGCGCAAAATACCGCGCGACACTGACACCCACCGCACCGCCACCCACCACCAGCACTTCTGTTTTGACTTCTTCTCTTGCCACTGAGACCACTGCTCAATTGCTTCGACATGGACAGAAGCTCAATATTATCTTGATGCGCCACCGGTTGCTTCGGCCCCGAGACTCGAGCCGCAGTTTTGGGGGCGACCCTCGTATTTTGTGACAACCTCCTGCACCGGTGGCCATAAAACGCCGGGCGATGACCTCACAGACGAGACCGACAGTGTGCGCGCATTAAGATCGGTCACTTACAATTGATGGGGCGCAACACGCCTCAAATTTTTGGGTCACGTCAGCTCGATGAACCTGAAAATCGATTTGCTGAGCTCTTGGTGGCAACGCTCTTGCAGCATGTGCCCACCTCTGGGAAAAACCTGATGCGGCTGCCCCGAAGTCCCCGGGACCCGGCCGATAAAAGTCCTCTCCAGGCCCCTGGTGACTGGATCATCTGCGGTAAACAAACACAGAAACGGTTTGTCGAACTGCTCAAAAAAGGCCCAGGCGTGAGTTTGGGCAGGAACTGATGGATCAGTAGGCAGCGTGGGCACCTGACTGGGCATTGCGCGTGGCCCCATTTTAAAAGTGGGATCCGGAAACGGCGCTTCGTAAGCACGACCCAAGCGGGTAGTGGGCCGCAAGGACGTGCCCAAAAAGTGATGAAGCGCCATAGGCGCCATCACTTTCCACCTCTGCGGCGGGCTGATCATCATCTCCATCAAAAACCCGACCGGCATGTCCGGTGTGTTCCAGCAGAACTTTTGCCAATGCGCGAAGCCGAGGGGATACGCCTCAGGATCACCACCCGCGCCGGGGAGTCGGGAGATCACACGCACCATGCTGGGCAAGCTGAGCCGACCGCCATCCGCTCGAAATGCCAGTACCTTGTCGACAATCGCCTGATCGAGTTCGGTATTGAGCGGCAATCCGGTGTTACCCATCACTACCCGGTCAAAGCGCTCGGGATGATCAACCACCATGCGCAAGCCGATCAGCCCCCCCCAGTCCTGACCGAAAATGGTAATCTCACCGAAATCATTAGCCTCCAACCATCGGCCCATCCAATCTACCTGCGCCTGATAGCTGTAATGCTCTCTGGCGGCGGGCTTGTCGGATTTGCCATATCCGGGTAGGTCGGGTGCGATCACTCTTAATCCAGCCGAGACGAGGAGCGGTACCATCTTGCGGTACAGATAGCTCCAGCTCGGCTGACCATGGAGACACAATACGATGGGCGCGTGGCGGTCACCCTCATCAATGTGGTGGATACGGAGCGTGGAACCGTCTCCGGCGTCGACGTCGGTGTAATGCGGCTCGAAGGGATAATCAGCGAGGTTGCCAAACCTGGCATCAGGCGTTCGCAGTATCTGCATGTGAGAAAAAGGCCAGTAGTCAAAGTCGATTATTATGGCATAAACACTGTCATAATATAGAGGTTTTGCATCTCGGCTCGGGCAACACCGCGCTGGGACCAACGCCCCAAGCACAGCACGGAACCCGGCCACGCAACGCTAAGCCAGACCCATTACAAGGAGCACATCATGGAAGTTGAGAACGCCGTTATTCCCACTGCAGCACAGATGGAAGGATTTTTGAGCCCCGATGCTGGAGAGCCGATATTCATGGTGAATCTGCTGAAATATAGAGAACGCGCGGAATATGAGGATGGGCGGGACAGCGAACTGACCGGACGTGAGGCCTATCAGATCTACGCGACCGGGGTCGCCCGCGTCATCAGAGAAGTCGGCGGTCAGCTCTGCTTTGGCGCCGAGGTGGCGCGGCTGATGCTGGGCGCCGTCGAGGAATTGTGGGATGAAGTTGCCATTGCCATGTATCCCTCCCGCAAAGCGATGCTGCAAATGATCCAGATGCCTGAATACGCCGAGATCAGCGTCCACCGCAGCGCAGGCCTGGCCGGCCAGCTCAACATCGAGACCATCAATGCCAGCGGACAATGGCTCTGAGAATCGGCTGAGTAAAAACGGGCGCCCTCGAATCGTTAGCCGCTCCACACAGAACAGGAGCACCTTCCTAGCAGGTCGTCTTACAATGCGACCCCACGCATCACGAGGCGTTGAATATGAATGGGTTGAAGCGCGGTGCCATTGGCCTACTGGGCACACTGCTGGTGGTTGCGGCTGGTGCCTCCATGTGGTTCTGGTTTACACCCGTCGGGGTCAATAACTACGTCAATAAAGTCACGCTTCAATTGGCGATTGATTCGCCCGAGTTGCTGACCTATCTGGGCGCAATCGATAACACACCGCTGGATTTTCACAGCGGCAAACTGGCCGACTACACCAAAGAAGAAGAGGAACGCAGCATTGCCAAACTGCGCAATGCGAGAGAGGGCCTCGATGATTACGGACCCGATGGCTTGTCAGGCCAAGAGTTACTGACCTGGAAAATCGCGGCCTGGTTTTTTGATGACCAGCTGCGTCAAGCAGAGCTGCGCTACAGCGGCTACCGGGTCAACCAGATCTCCGGCGTGACCGTGAACATGCCGCAGTTCCTGACCGACACCCATGTCATCAAAAATAAAAAAAGTGTGCGCCGGTATTTGTCGCGCCTCGCTGAATTCGGTCGGGTCCTCCGTGAAACTCATGAGCGGGTCACCGACGATCGTGCCAACGGCGTGATCCCCCCGGATTTTGTCATCGAGAAAGCATTGGTGGGGATGAACAAATTTATTGAGGGCGGCGCGGCGGAGAACCC
>WTHO01000052.1:3784-6083 GCA_011523115.1 Halieaceae bacterium
GTATTCCCCCGATGAAATTCATGCAACAGGGCTTGCCGAGGTCGACCGAATCGAAGGTGAAATGCTGGATATTCTGGATAGCCAAGGCATCGCAGGCGGGAGCTTTGCCGAACGGGTGCGAATCGTCATGGAAGACCCCGCGCACCAGTTTCCGAATACCGACGAGGGGCGTGCAGATATGATCGCCTATCTGGAGGATTTTGATCGTCGCGTCATGGCGATTGCCGCGGACTACTTTATTACCATCCCACCCCAGCCACTTGAAATTGTGCGTGTGCCTGAATACTCGCAGGATTCCTCTCCCGGGGGTTACTACAACGGACCCGCTCTCGATGGCTCTCGCCCTGGGCGTTTCTACATCAACCAGAAGCAGACAGCAGACAACCCGAGATGGACACTTCCCACGCTGATGATTCACGAGGGCTCACCCGGCCATCATTTCCAGATTTCGACATCACAACTGATCGAGGGCGTACCGTTGCTGCGACGCTTATCGCCCTTCAGCGCCTTCTCGGAGGGCTGGGCCTTGTATTCAGAGCGTATCGCCAAAACTGATATGGGTTTATACGACAATGACCCACTGGGTGATCTTGGTCGACTGCAGGCAGAAATGTTTCGTGCCGTGCGCTTGGTGGTGGATACAGGTATGCATGCCAAGCGATGGAGCCGCGAGCAAGCCATCGAATACATGATTACAAAAACCGGCATGACCACCGAAGAGGTCACCCGGGAAATAGAACGCTACGTGGTGTGGCCAGGACAGGCGACAGCCTATAAAACGGGACAACTGGCACTTTTGGCAATGCGCGAGGAGGCCGAGCTGAAGCTTGGCGAGCGCTTTGATCTGCGGGAGTTCCATGAGGCGGTATTGATGAATGGCGCAATGCCACTCGATATCCTCAAAGATAACTTGTCGAGCTGGGCGGCCTCGCAGTAGCGAGGTGTGGCGTCCAGCGCCGCGGCTTGACTGGAGGCGAGCCGGCACGCCGTCGAGGCCTTGTGCTCTTTACCGTTCATGTACGTTGATGATCTCTGCGCTTGGGCATTTTTCAGAAATCCTCGCCATCGAGCTCGGTCAGCTGATGGGTAATGCGACCTGCTAATACTGAAAAAGTGTCGATGCCTGAGTGACTTGCGCCGCCAGGCGCGGCGATACGCCAGGCGACCCTTGCCTGATCTTTACCCAAGGGCTCAATGGGTCCAAACAGCACTTCGGCATCCCCGAGGCGCGTCGGTACGGTATCGAAATAGTCTGCGATTGCCGCCCATCCTGCATAGGCACGACCCGGCCTCTGCAACACGGCATGCAAACCATAGTCGGCGGCCATGGCAACGGGATCACAACGCCTGACCGCATCGAGATGACGTGCCACCACCTCAGACGCCGGCCGGCTCGCCAACTGCGTCATCACCGGCTCAATTCGGGAACGCCATTCCCCCAAGTCCACATAATCTCTGACGGAGCGAACCATCTGCGTACCGGCATCAACCTCAAAGACGCCGTTGCAATGAACGGCGTGCTCCTCGCCCGCCATCCAGAAGCGGTCTACTCGCTCATACCAGCCAGTTTCTCCACTGACCGCCGATGACAAAATATCCCAGCGGACCTGGTCGGACCAACACAGAACATTCGCCAACAGCTCCGTAACAGCTTGGCGACCTAACGCGGGCGGGTGGGGGACGTTCTGCCAGACGACATCGGGATGCAGGTAGCGCTCAACTGCCCTCAAATCGCGGGATTCGATCGCAGACAGCAGCTGCTCAATCGTCTCGCGGGTTCTCGATGGTGTGTGGTGCGTCATACGGGAATCATAATCAGGTTCTCCCGGTCAGAGCATCCACCGATACGGCAGCAGGCTCATCCGGGCGCTCGCCTCATAGCGCGGGCTGCAGGCAACAAGTGCTCGGGCGGTTCCTGTCCTACAGCCAACAGGTTACCCTTGCGGTCCCAAAATAACACCGCACTCGGGAGTTCGTCTGATCATGTCTGCCACGGAAAAGCCGTTCGATATCGTTGTGTTTGGTGCCTCGGGCTACACCGGGCGCCTCGTCGCTGAGTACCTATCCGAGGAATACGGCAACACCGAGCTCAGGTGGGCCATGGCCGGCCGTTCACTGAGCAAGCTGACGAGCGTGCGCAGCGAACTGGGTATCAGTGACCAAGTCACGCTGCTGGAGGTCGATGTAGAGAGCCCCGAATCGGTAACAGACATGGTCGATGCCTGCCGGGTCGTCATCACCACGGTCGGGCCCTATCAGCTCTACGGCGACGAATTGGTCAAACAGTGTGCCGAGCGCG
>WTHO01000139.1 GCA_011523115.1 Halieaceae bacterium
CTCTAGCCCCACTGCACGCGCGGCCGGCTGTGTGCCAATTGACCTGTTCGGTGTGGGCAGCATCACGCCTGAGATGGCCGCTTGGGTGCGGTATCGCCCCACTCGGCAAACCACCATGGAACAGGAAGTACTGGCGGCTAACATCAGTTCTTCATTTGCGGTCCTGAACCGCGATATTTCCTGGGCGGTTGGTGTGGAGTACCGCGATGAGGTCTCTGAGGATCGACCGGATGATCTGGTTCAACTCGGCCTGCACGGTGGTAACCGTATCCCGGAGACCAATGGTGAATTCGATGTCTTGGGCATCTATGCCGAGATCGCGATTCCATTGATTCAGGATGTACCGCTCATCGAAGACCTGACTCTGGAAGCGGCTTACCGCGTGGATGATTACTCAACCGCCGGCGCCGTTGACGCGAGCAAGGTAGGCCTGAACTGGAAGATCAATGACCAGTTCCGCCTCAGGGGCGTGGTTTCAACGTCTGTTCGAGCACCGACGATCGACAACCTGTTTGCCGGTCAGGCGCAGACTTTCACATCCATCTCCGACCCCTGTAATGGCGTGGGTACTGCAGGTGAAGCCAACATGAACCCTGTTGTGGTCGCCAATTGCTTGAGCATCCCCACCGTTGCGGCCACTGCAGCTAGCGGTTCACTGAATCCGGATACCGGACTGGTTGAGCCGGGGTTCTTCTACACCCAGCCTGATACCCAGACCATTTCGGGCTTTGTAGGCGGCAACCCTGACCTTGAAGAAGAAACAGCAGACACCTATACCATCGGCTTGGTATGGACACCGCCTTATCTTCAAAATCTCGCGGTCACTTTTGACTACTACGAGATCGAGATTGAGGACGTGATCGGTTCGGTATCGGCGACACGGTTGATCAACGAGTGCTACAACTCGACCGATTTCCCGAATACCCCTCAATGTAACGCTCACGAGCGTTTCCCCGACACGGGCAAGCTGCTCTATTGGTACTCTTACGATATCAACCAGTCTATCTATGAGACGACTGGCTTTGATATCAGCGCGAACTACTTCTTCGATTCACTGTTCATCATCCCGGGTACGCTTAATCTGAACATCTTGTATACCCGCCGGGACGAGCACAAGTTCCAAACCACGGTCGAGAGCGATCCTTTCGACTACGTTGGCGAAGTTGGCTACAACGAAGACAAGTTCAAGCTGCGAGTGCTTTACCAGTGGAACGACTTCACGCTGTCGCTGGATAACACTTACTTCGGCTCGGCGCTGGATGACGTTGGTCAGGAGCCGGATGACTACAGCTTGAATTCGATCGGCTCAATGAACTACCTCGACGTTCAGGCGCGGTACCGGTTTAACGACCGATTCGAGATCTACGGTGGTATCGATAACATCACTGATGAAGATCCTCCCTACTGCCCGTCTTGTAAGAACGAGCCCGGTCCTGGCAGCCACTACTCTGGCCTGCAGTACCGAATCTGGGACAGCATGTACTGGTACGCTGGTATCAAGTTCACGCTGTAACAGGCATCACCTTGAGAGCCGGGCCCTGTGCCCGGCTTTTTTTTGCCTTCTTGTCGCAGACGACGTTGCTTCCGCCGTGCATGATCCGCACACTCTATGGCTTACTTCGGCTATTGCTCACTTCGCTGCCGACCAGGCCACGAGCGATTCGCACAGATAAACGGGGACGTTAATGGATCAGGACGCTCTGAAGAAGGGGGTCGCTCAGGCGGCCATAGACGCGCTGCGGGCACACCCCACCGATCAATTGGTACTGGGCGTCGGCACAGGCAGCACCACCGAATACTTTATCCACGGTCTCGCAGATATCCGAGACCGCATCGATGTCACCGTGTCGAGCTCGGACCGCTCTACAGCGCTTTTGGAGGCGCTGGGATTTAAGGTCGTTGATTTGAATGCTGCACCCCGCGTTGACCTATATGTCGATGGCGCTGATGAAGCCAACCATCGCTTGCAACTGATCAAGGGCGGCGGTGCGGCACTGACTCGCGAGAAAATCGTTGCGGCGGTCGCGGAGCGCTTCATTTGTATCGCCGATGAGAGCAAGCGGGTGGATACGCTGGGTGCCTTCCCTCTTCCGGTCGAGGTCATACCCATGGCCCGCAGCCATGTGGCCCGCGAATTGGTCAATTTGGGTGGCCAACCCGTGTGGCGCGAGGACGTCATCACTGACAACGGCAACATCATTCTTGATGTTCATGGCCTGCGAATCGATGCGCCACTCGAAACCGAACGGCACATCAACGATGTGACCGGCGTGGTTTCTAACGGGCTATTCGCCATGCGGCCCGCAGACGAGCTCTTGTTGGGCACACAACAGGGCGTTATTTCAATAACTGCCTGATCCATCAAAATATTTTGATAAAAGGGCGCCGTGCTGATAGTCTGCGCGCCGATGAAAAGCACTGCTCAAATTATTCACTTTGCTGACAAGCAGAGCATTGCGCCACTGGGGAGTCTCCTCAGGGCGGCCGGAGACGATTTGCGCCTGCGCATCCTGCGCGTACTGGCGCAAGACTCCTTTAGCGTCTCAGAACTGTGCATGATTTTTGACCTGCGCCAGAGCGCTCTCAGTCACCACCTGAAGATCTTGATCGACGCCGGGCTTTTGGACCGTCGCAAGGAGGGGACCGCCGTGTTTTATCACCGCGCTCTGACCACCGGTCCGCATCAAGCGTTGCAGGAGCAGATTTTCACGCAGCTTGATGCAGAATCTCTCCCGACTGAGAGCACCGAGGGTATCGCGCGTGTACAACAGCAACGCGAGCAAAACTCTCAGGTTTTTTTCAAAGGGAATGTGGCGCGGTTCCGGGCACAACAGGAACTGATTGCGCCCTGGGCCGATTACAGTGAAATGAGCCTGCAGCTTCTCGACCGGTTGGACCGCTCGCCGCTGGGTACCATTGCCGAAATCGGCGTCGGTGAAGGCTGGCTGCTCCCTCATTTACACGAGCGTGCCTCTCGCGTGATCGCGCTGGATCTGTCGGAAGAAATGCTGTCGCTGGCCCGAAACCACGCCGGCCACCTCGCGGGCATTGAGTTTGTGCAGGGCAGCACCGACGCACTGCTCGCCAGTGGCGCGGCCGCAGACGCAGTGATCGCCAATATGGTGCTGCACCACGCGCCCGACCCCAGGGGCATACTCGCGGACGCCGCAAATTTACTGACCCCCTCAGGGACACTGATTGTCAGCGAGCTGTGCGCCCACGATCAGGCGTGGGCGCGCGAGCACTGCGGTGATCTTTGGTTGGGCTTTATGCCGGATGAACTGGTCGAGTGGGCTGCGGAGGCCGGCCTCAAGCTCGAGGCCAGTGTCTTCCTGGCGCAGCGAAACGGCTTTCAAATTCAGGTGCAGCACTTTCAGCGCTGCTGAACTTTTGCAGGAACGTTAATTATGAGCGACTACTCTCTCTTTACCTCAGAATCGGTCTCGGAGGGGCACCCCGACAAGATGTCGGATCAAATTTCCGACGCCATCCTCGACACCTACCTGACCAAGGACCCCGACGCGCGAGTGGCTGTCGAGACACTGGTCAAAACCGGCATGGTGGTGGTCGCGGGCGAGGTAACAACATCAGGCACTGTGACCACGGGAGAGCTTGAGGAAGTCATCCGGCAGACCGTGCTGGATATTGGCTTTGACTCATCTGAAGTCTGTTTTGATGGCAACACCTGTGCCGTCATCAACGCGATAGGCCAACAATCGGCAGATATTGCCCTCGGCACTCATGAAGCAGATGAAGCGAACCAAGGCGCTGGAGATCAGGGGCTCATGTTTGGCTTTGCCTCGGACGAGACTGACGTACTCATGCCCGCGCCGATTCATTATTCCCATCGCCTTGTGGAAAAGCAGGCCGAGCTAAGAAAATCAGGCGCTCTACCCTGGCTGCGCCCGGACGCAAAAAGTCAGATCACGATGCGATACGGCGCTGACGGCAAGCCCGAGCGCGTCGAGGCCGTGGTCCTCTCCACTCAGCACAGCCCCGATATTTCCCAACAGGATCTGCGGGAAGCAGTGCGCAAGGAGATCATTGAACCTACGCTACCCGAAGAGTGGTTACATGCCGATACGCTGTTTCACATTAACCCGACAGGCAATTTCGTCATCGGCGGGCCTCAGGGCGACTGTGGTCTTACAGGTCGTAAAATTATCGTGGACACCTATGGCGGCATGGCTCGTCACGGTGGCGGCGCTTTTTCTGGCAAAGACCCATCAAAGGTGGATCGCTCCGCTGCCTATGCCGGCCGTTACGTTGCCAAGAACATTGTCGCGGCAGGACTGGCACGACGATGTGAAGTGCAGGTTTCCTATGCCATTGGCGTCGCGGAGCCCACCTCGATATCGGTCAATACCTTCGGCACCGGGGCGCTATCCGACGAGGGAATCGTCACATTGATACGAGAACACTTTGATCTGCGGCCAAAAGGCCTTATCAATATGCTCGATCTGAAACGTCCGATTTACCGTACCACCGCAGCTTATGGCCACTTTGGCCGATCGGGTGACAGCTTCACCTGGGAGCGCACCGACAAAGCAGACCTGCTCCGTGCTGCGGCCGGCTTGTAGACCTTTAACTCTGAGAGACATGACATTATGAACACTGCTGTTGAGCAAAGCGTATTCGCCGACTACAAAGTGGCAGACATTCACCTCGCCGACTGGGGTCGACGGGAGTTGGAAATTGCCGAGTCCGAGATGCCCGCATTGATGGCGCTGAGGAAGGCCTACCGCGACGAACAGCCGCTGGCAGGTGCCAAAATTCTCGGCTGCATCCATATGACGATTCAGACCGGCGTCTTGATCGAAACATTGGTGGAATTGGGTGCGGAGGTTCGATGGTCCTCCTGCAATATCTTTTCTACGCAGGATCACGCGGCCGCTGCGATCGCGGCGGCGGGCATCCCGGTGTTTGCCTGGAAAGGTGAAACAGAGGAAGAGTACGAGTGGTGCATCGAGCAAACAATCCTCGCCGACGGTAAGCCCTGGGATGCCAACATGGTGCTCGATGACGGGGGCGATCTGACCGCCATGCTCCATGAGCAGTACCCCGAAATGCTCGATCATATTCACGGCATCACCGAAGAAACCACAACGGGTGTACATCGCCTCTATGAGATGGTGGCAAACGGCGAGCTCAAGGTCCCCGCGATTAACGTCAACGATGCCGTGACCAAGTCAAAAAATGACAACAAGTACGGGTGCCGACATAGCCTTAACGACGCCATTAAGCGAGGGCTGGACCACCTGTTAGCCGGCAAACGCGCACTGGTCATTGGTTACGGAGACGTGGGCAAGGGTTCTGCGCAGTCGCTGCGCCAAGAGGGCATGATCGTGCGCGTCACTGAATGTGATCCAATCTGTGCCATGCAGGCCTGTATGGATGGTTTTGAGGTTGTATCGCCCTTCATCGATGGTATCGATGACGGATCTGACACTTGCATCAACCAAGACCTGTTGGGCACCACCGATCTGCTCGTCACCGCCACGGGTAACTTCAACGTCTGCACATCTGCCATGCTACGCGCCCTGAAAAGCGGCGCAGTCGTGTGCAACATTGGCCACTTCGATAACGAGATTGATACCGCTTACATGCGCAGCGAGTGGCAGTGGGAGGAGATCAAGCCTCAGGTTCACAAGATTGTCCGAAATAGCGCCGATAATGACCATCTGTTGCTCCTCTCAGAGGGCCGGTTAGTGAATCTCGGCAATGCCACGGGCCACCCCTCTCGCATCATGGATGGTTCGTTCGCCAATCAGGTTCTGGCACAGATTCACCTCTTTGAAAAGAAATTCGCCGAGCTTCAGGGCGATGCCCGTAGCGCCGCTATCACGGTTGAAGTATTGCCAAAACAGCTAGACGAGCAGGTGGCCACCTATATGGTGCAGGGTTTTGGCGGTGTCATGACCAAGCTGACCGCTAAGCAGGCGGACTATATCGGCGTGGGCATTGAAGGACCCTTCAAAACAGACAGCTACAAGTACTGACCCCCGCGGCATAGCGTGCCCCGGACACCGAGGCCTTTCCTCGGTAGTCGGTCGTAATCGTCGTACACTG
>WTHO01000078.1 GCA_011523115.1 Halieaceae bacterium
ATTGAAGGTGAGATTCGCGATGACCAGGGTATCAGCCTGCACAATCCGGACACGGATGTGTTCATGAACTATACCCTGGCTGGTGCCTACGATTCGAATATTGCTCTCCTGTTGACGGTAGGCGACGGTCGTGAGGCGGCCTATGAGCGCATGGCGGAGGTACTGCGAGTCACCCGGCTAAGGGGTAAAGATCTGGCGACCAACCTGGCGTTCCATTACGGATTGGTTCATTGGTTTTTGGGCCGCAATGTCAACGCCCGCCCGACGACACAATTCATCGTGCCTTACCTGACCTCAGTGGGTGAGTTGGCGCAGGAGGCCGGTCGGGTTGATGTAGACGTCGCATGGCGGTTGCTTTGCGCGGCGCGTCTCAGCGATGCGGGCGCCGCTGAGCAGGACCTGCAAAAGGTGCTGGCTGCTAAACAGAGCCTGCTTACTCGGCCCATCAAGCAATTGATGGCCTCTCCGCACCTTCTTTCTGGCTGGTTGAGTGTTAACCAGCGGGCATTCCGATTTGAAAACGAGCACTTTTATTGGGCGGAGAACCCCATCGATGTGCTGTCTGACACCTATCACTTCCTGCAACTGGACTGGAACTCGTTTGAGCCTGCGGCCAATATGATCTGGGACCATGATCAGCAAATTCTCTCAGAGGCGGAGGATTTTTATGCGGAGCTCGCGAATCGCTATGAGTGTGATGACTGGTCATCACTCTGCGAAATGCTGTCCGGTGCGTCACCGGCAGGTACCGACGCGAAGCGTTGGGCCGCGATTCAGGCAGCTCACGCAGGATTTCAGGCGGGCACAGAGATTCTGGAGCTGTTGCCTGCGATGGCGAGGTTCACTGGCTTCTACGATTTGTCAGTGAATGCGGATATGAGCATTTCTTTTCCTGAGCGGTTGCTAGACAGCGATCACCAGAAAGCGATGGCAAAAGCGCTGGCGCCACCTCCCGTCGCCAAGTCAGACGAGATCGTTGCCGAGAGTGGCGGCATGTTCTACGGCCGAGAAGCACCTGATGCGCCCTTGTATGTTGAGGCGGGTCAGCACTTTGACGCGGGTGAACCCCTATACATTGTTGAAGTCATGAAAATGTTTAATAAGGTGGTGGCGCCCTTCGCTGGGACCATTGACGAGGTATTGGTCGAGGGTGACGGGATCATCATCGCCAAAGGGCAGCCATTGTTTAAAGTCACCCCCGACGAGAAGGTTGAAGTGCTATCCGATGACGAGTTAGCCGCTCGGCAGCGCGAGCATACCGCTGAGCTCGTCAAGCTTTTTATTTAAGTCACCGACTGTGCAGGATCAATAACTCATGATTACCGCTCTGGATCATATTGCCATTGCCGTGCCCGACCTTGAGCGCGCTGTCGCCCGATTTTTAGAGGACTTCGGGCTTCAGCACGACGGCAATGAGGTCGTTGACGCCGCTCAAACGACGACGGCTTTCTTCAGTGTGCCACCGACTCATATTGAGTTGGTCCACCCGCTCAATGGCGGCGGACCGATTGCCACCTACCTTGAGAAGCGCGGTGGCGGTTTACATCACCTCTGTTTTAGGACGGATGATATTGACGCTGATGTCGCGAGGCTCCGAGAGAAGGGTTACCAGTTCACCAGCGATGCGCCAACGCCCGGCGCACACGGTTCTCGGGTGATCTTCATTCACCCCAAGAGCTGTGACGGGGTGCTAATTGAGCTCTCGCAACCAGCGGAGGCTCATTCATGAGTGTCTATGACCCTGACTCGGCGAACCTGACGACCTGGAGCGCTCTTGTTGAAAAGCAGAGCAAAGGCCTTAGTCCAGACGATTTCACCTGGCACACGCCAGAGGGGATCCCCCTCAAAACGCTGTACACCGCTGAAGATACCGAGCAATTGCCCTATACCAATACGATGCCTGGGCTCTCCCCCTATATTCGGGGACCGCAGTCCACCATGTATGCAGGGCGACGCTGGACCATCAGACAATATGCAGGCTTTTCGACGGCAGAAGCATCCAATGCGTTCTACCGAAAGTCACTGGCTGCGGGCGGGCAAGGTATTTCCGTCGCATTTGATCTGGCAACCCACCGAGGTTACGACTCGGATCATCCCCGCGTTTCAGGGGATGTCGGCAAGGCTGGCGTCGCGGTTGATTCAGTCGAGGATATGAAGATTCTGTTCGACGGGATTCCGCTGGACCAGGTGTCAGTATCAATGACCATGAACGGGGCGGTATTACCCGTTTTAGCTGGCTATATCGTTGCCGCGGAGGAGCAAGGCGTCGATCAAAGCGCGCTGTCAGGCACTATTCAGAATGACATTCTGAAGGAGTTTATGGTCCGCAACACCTATATTTATCCGCCTGCTCCGAGCATGCGGATTATCGGGGACATCATCGCTCATTGTTCCGCGCATCTGCCGAAATTCAACACCATCTCCATTTCTGGCTATCACATGCAAGAGGCGGGTGCCAACGCGGCGCTTGAGCTGGCCTATACCCTCGCCGATGGGAAGGAATATATTCAAACGGCGATTGCCGCTGGTCTCGAGATCGATGACTTTGCGCCACGCCTCAGCTTCTTCTGGGGTATTGGCATGAACTTCTATATGGAAATCGCGAAGATGAGGGCTGCCCGACTGCTGTGGGCAGAGATCGTCGAGGCATTCGGGCCAGCAAACCCCAAGAGCGGCATGCTCCGCACTCATTGCCAGACCTCGGGTTGGTCTCTGACTGAGCAAGACCCCTACAACAATATCGTCCGCACCACGATTGAGGCGATGGCCGCGGTCTTTGGTGGGACACAGTCTCTGCACACCAATGCTTTGGACGAGGCAATCGCATTGCCATCCGATTTTGCTGCCCGCATCGCTCGTAACACCCAGCTGATATTGCAAGAGGAGACGGGCATCGGACAGGTAGTGGACCCCTGGGGGGGCTCCTACATGATGGAGCATCTGACGCACGATATGGCCAATAAAGCGCGGGAGCTGATGGCAGAGATCGATGAGCTCGGTGGCATGGCTAAGGCGATAGAGAGCGGCATACCCAAGTTGCGGATTGAAGAAGCGGCAGCGAAAAAACAAGCCCGCATTGACCGTGGCGAGGATGTCATTGTCGGCGTCAATAAGTTTCAAATCGATCAGCAAGACGAGGTCGATATTCTTGAAATCGATAACGAACAAGTCAGGGATGCGCAGCTGGCCCGGTTGGCGACTATTCGCGAATCGAGAGATGATTCGAGGGTTTCTGCGGCGCTGTCTGCCTTAACCGCAGCCGCAGAATCTGGGCAGGGGAATTTACTCTCTCTCGCCATTGAGGCGACGCGCGCCAGAGCAACGGTGGGGGAGATCTCAGACGCGTTAGAGCAGGTCTACGGTCGCTTCGTGGCCAATGCACAGACGGTGTCCGGCATCTATGGTGCAGCTTACGCGGATGATGCCGAATGGGGGGGGATTGCGATGGATATTGATGCCTTTGTTGAAAAACATGGCCGCCGCCCCCGGATGTTGGTCGCTAAAATGGGGCAGGATGGGCATGATCGCGGCGCAAAGGTGGTCGCGACCGCTTTTGCCGACGTGGGATTCGATGTCGATCTCTCTCCGATGTTCTCAACGCCCGAAGAGGTGGCCCGGCAAGCCATAGAGAATGACGTGCACGTTGTGGGGGCATCCAGTCTGGCGGCAGGTCACAAGACGCTTGTGCCCCAGCTGATTGATGCGCTCCGCGAGCAGGGTGCGGACGATGTCATAGTGATCGCTGGCGGCGTTATTCCCCAACAGGACTACGGGTTTCTGGAGGAGCGGGGTGTCGCCTTGATTTTTGGCCCGGGTACGCCGATCCCGGACGCAGCCCGCAAAGTACTCGATGCCATCAACGCCATCAGCTGAGGCCATTCTTACCGGTGACCGGCGCGCGCTGGCGAAGGCTATTACGCTGGTCGAGAGCCAACGACCTCAGGATGTGGAGACAGCGCAAACGCTATTGAAGTCGTTGCTTCCTCACACGGGCAACAGCATTCGTATCGGCATTACTGGTGTGCCGGGCGTGGGAAAATCGACTTTTATCGAAGCCTTCGGGCAGCATGTGATCGAGCAGGGTCATCGTCTTGCGGTATTGGCTGTCGACCCAAGTTCACCGGTGGCTGGTGGTTCCATTCTGGGTGACAAAACTCGGATGGAGGCACTATCCCGAGAGGAGGCTGCATTCATCAGGCCTTCGCCAGCGGGTCGGGCACTGGGTGGCGTGGCGTTCAAAACGCGGGAGTCGCTGCTGCTCTGTGAGGCGGCAGGTTTCGATATTATTCTTGTTGAGACCGTAGGGGTTGGGCAGTCGGAACATCAAGTAGCCGGGATGGTCGATTTTTTTCTGCTGCTGATGTTGCCAGGTGGTGGCGACGAGCTGCAGGGTATAAAAAAGGGAATCCTCGAACTCGCTGACGCGATTGTGGTGAATAAAGCTGACGGCTCCAGCGAGTCTCTGGCGCGGACAACCCAGCAACATTATCGTTCTGCAATGTCCCTACTCAGGCACGACGATTTCTGGGAGCCCAAGGTGATGACCTGCTCTGCGCTGCAAAGGCAGGGTATTGAAGAGATTTGGAAGATGATCTCCGAATACGCCGATGCCAGCCGCGCTGATGGCGCGTTTGACGAGATTCGTGCTGAGCAGAATCTCTCTTGGATGCGGCAGCTCGTTGACGAATTACTCCGCGACCAGCTTGCGAAACACCCGAGGGTGAGAGAGGCGTTGCCGACTGTCGAGGCCGATGTGCGTTCTGCGGCTCAAACGCCGCTCGCTGCTGCGCAGGCGATTCTGGCCCTGTCCTCAGAGCCGCAGTAGCGCTGGCCGCAGCGTGAGTGCCAAAAAGAGTATTCAATCTGGCTACGGTTTAGGGGAGTCTTGGGGGATTATCGACAGGATCGGAATCCTTCCTTGTTACGACACCGAAAACATGCGTCAGCTAGACCGGCGCTCCGCTTCAGCACAAGGCCTATCAGAATATGAATTGATGATTAAAGCCGGCGAGGCGGCGTTTCGGGCGCTATCAGAAAAGTGGCCCGAAGCGGCGACCTTGGCTGTATTGTGCGGCAGGGGTAATAACGGTGGCGACGGTTGGGTGGTCGCGCGCCTCGCGCTGGAGGCGGGTCTTGCTTGTGATGTTTACGTGACAGGCGACCCGTCTGACATCACAGGTTCGGCTCAATGCGCCCATGCTCGGTGGGCGGCAGTGTCGGGCACCGCACCCCGGCCAATCAGTGCGCTGTTTTCTACCGATGTCGCGCTGGACCAATACGATTTGATTGTTGATGCGCTGGTGGGTATTGGTATGACTCATCGGCCCCGACCCGAATTTGAAGACTGGATTGCCGCTCTTGCCGATGCTCAGTCACCCATCATGTCACTGGATATTCCAAGCGGCCTGAGTGCTGATGGAGGGCCTTCCTTTGGTGCAGCAATCCGCGCAGATCTCACAATGACATTTATCGCGCCGAAACCTGTCCTGCTGACGGGGCCCAGACTTGATCATGTTGGGGACCTGATCATCGATCCACTGGATACGCCGCCATCGACATACAGGGAAATAACCCCCGTTGCGCTTGCGCTCCGCAACGAGCAATCGGGTTGGTTACCGGTTCGCTCCCGAATAGCCCATAAAGGGTCTTTTGGGCATGTCCTCGTTATCGGGGGTGACACGGGCATGGGTGGCGCCGCACTGCTGGCCGCGGCGGGGGCGCTTCGGGGAGGCGCCGGATTAGTCTCCCTCGCTACGCGGCAATGTCACGTCACAGCCGCCCTCTCGCGACATCCTGAGGTCATGGTGCGGGGCATTGAGGATCCCTCGACCCTGCAGGATCTGCTAACCGGAAAGGATGTCATCGTGATCGGCCCTGGCTTGGGTCAGAGTGTATGGGGTCAAACCTGCCTTGAGCTCGCGCTGAAAACATCAGTGCCTGTGGTCTGCGACGCAGACGCTATCAACCTCATCGCCTCCGGCGTCGTCTCAGTTTCAGGTGCAGGCCCAAGGGTACTCACACCGCATCCGGGAGAGGCTGCCAGACTGGCCGGTTGTAAGGTCGCCGATA
>WTHO01000241.1 GCA_011523115.1 Halieaceae bacterium
GGCACAGGCGCCAAGGACAGTAAAGGACAGGCGGTGGTCCGGTTCGTCGAGACAACCTTCCCTACATTTTCCCCCCGGCAGGTGGTGGATCTCGGCTGCGGCTACGGTGGTCAAACGAGCAATTATGCGGTGGCCTTTCCCGATGCCGAGATTCATGGCGTAGATCTCGGAGCAGGCCTGCTACGTTATGCTCATCCCCGTGCCAGAGCGTTGGGTCTGCCCATTCATTTTAAACAAGCCTGTGCCAGCGCGACCGGATTTCCCGATGCATCATTCGATATGGTGGTGAGCAATATTTTGCTTCACGAGATCCCGCGGGAAATGCTTGAGGCGGTGATGCGAGAGAGTTTCAGGCTGCTCAAACCCGGCGGCTTAGTGGTGCATCAGGACGTGCCGACCCAGCGACCTGATACCCCCGCCTTTCAGCAGTGGCTGTCGAATTGGCAGGTGGCTCATAACGATGAGCCGTTCTGGCGGTCCTTTTCAGTCACGTCGGTTCCTGATGCCCTTGTGTCCGCTGGCTTTTTGAGGGAAACCGTCTTCGAGGCCTACGAACCCCAAGTCGATGGCCCTTTGGTGTGGTACATGGTGGGTGCCCGCAAGTCATGAAGGAGGGCGCGCACCCGGCAGAGAAGCCTGTCTACTTTGACGATCCCGCAGTACAAGCGCTTTATCAAATGGTACTGATTCTCGGCGAGGAATTGGCAGCGACCCGGGAGCAACTTCACGCATTGATTGCTCTGTGCGAGGAGGGCAAATTGCCCTCTGCACAGGCGCTAGAGGCTTTCGTGCCGGATGCGCATTTTGACCTGGAGCGCGCGGACTGGGTAGCCCGCTTGCTCGAGCCGCTCGAGCAGATTGCGGGCGAGAAGAAACGTCGGTGACGTCAACTCATAGCGCGATGCGACTTTATTTTGGCTGGAGTTTAGGCACTCTGGCGATGTCGAGCCTGCTCAATACCCAAACCGCGATGTTAATGGTCTATCTCATTAGCGCTATCGGCGTTGCACCGGCGCTGGCAGGTAGTCTCGTTTTTATTTCCAAAATCTATGACGGCGTTACGGATCCCATCATGGGAATCTTGAGCGATCGGACCACCAGTCGCTGGGGGCGCCGACGCCCCTACTTGTTATTGGGTGGTGTGCTCGCGGCGATCAGCGTGATCGGATTATTTTCAGTGCATCAGGTGGAGGGCGTACCCACCGAAGCGTGGGTGCTGGTCATGCTATTACTTGCGGCCACTGCTTACACCGTATTTAACGTGCCCTACATGTCGATGCCGGCGGAAATGGTGCAGGACCCTTACGAGCGATCCAAATTGATGTCTTTTCGGGTTGCATGGATCGCCGTGGGTACTTTTGTTGGGATCGCATTGGCGCCCAGGTTGGTGGCGTATGCGCGAGATACGATGGGGATGCCGGAGACCGAGGCATTTGCCTCAATGTCGCTGATTACCGCCGCTATAATCCTGGCGGCCGCTGTGACCTGTTTTTTTGCGACGCGCGGCGCGCCTGCCACGGAGCAAACCCGGACGCCGGTACCCTTCATGGAGCAGGTTCGTTCTGCTGCCAGTAATCGACCGTTTCTCATCCTTCTCGCGATCAAGTATTTGGGTCTGTATGCCCTGTCCGCGACCGTAGCGACCAATATCTTTTTTGTTCGTCAGGTAATGCAGCAGTCAGAGGCCATTATGTTGTGGTACGGACTCGCGTATATGGTTGGCACGCTGGTGGCGATTACGCCGTGGGTGCTGATTTCTAAGCGACTCAGCAAGGCCAAAACGCTGGCACTTTCCGCGTCACTCGCCGCACTCGTGAATCTCACCTGGCTGTTATCTGGCCCGGAGGAGCCGCTGATGACTTATATGTTGCGCGCCCTCATTTTGGCCATGAGTAACGGTGGCATGTTACTGATGGGTCAAAGCCTCCTGCCTGACGTTATGGAGTACGACTATCGCAGAACGGGTTTGCGCCGGGAGGGACTCTACGCT
Source organism: Halieaceae bacterium (assembly GCA_011523115.1). GTDB lineage: Bacteria > Pseudomonadota > Gammaproteobacteria > Pseudomonadales > Halieaceae > Luminiphilus. The sequence continues at coordinate 1,991 of WTHO01000241.1, forward strand.
GGTCTCTATAGTTTCGTTGAGAAATTGGCATTCGCTACCGCGCCACTGACTTTGGGCGTCCTGTTGTCTTCGATGGGGTTTGTCCCTGGGTTGCCTCGAACCGCAACGCAGCCGGAATCCGCACTGCTTGCCATCACGCTTGCGATGGCTGTCATTCCCGCCATCACCAACTTCCTCAAGGTGGTGTTGGCGCTACAATTCAAAATCCCCGAGCCCGAGTCGGTCCAGCGCCAGCGTTAGTGCAAGCTGGCCCTAGAAACCGAGCGGTTGCTTGACAATCCTCCCTTCAGCCGCTATCAAAAGACCTAAAGATATAACTAAAGGCTTTTTCTGACCCTTTTCTGGGTATTGAGAGCAAAACAAGGGGACCCCTATTCATGCGAAACCTGACGCAAAACCCGCTCGCGCTAGCCGTAGCCATGTCGATCGCCGCCACGTCCTATCTGCCCTCGGCGTGGTCACAGGATGAGGAGCTTGATCTCGAAGAAGTCGTGGTCACAGCACGAAAACGCGAGGAAAATCTCCAGGAGGTGCCGCTGTCGGTCACGGCCTTCAGCGAATCGGCCCTGCAGGACTATCGTATGTTCTCACCCGAGGATATCGCCGGCTTCACGCCCGGATTCTCGTTTGTGAACTCCTTTGGTCGTGACTCTGACAGGCCGGTCATCAGAGGTATGTCCAACATTCTGGGCGCGCCCAATGCGTCGTTTTTTATCGACGGTGTCTATGTGCCGGGCACTATCTCCTCAACCGAACTGCAAATGCTGGAGCGTGTCGAGGTGATCAAGGGGCCCCAGGCGGCACTCTATGGGCGCGCCACTTTCTCTGGCGCCATCAACTATGTAACGCGCCGCCCCACTGATGAGCTCGAGGGCCGGGTGACCGTGACCGTCGCTGAGCACGACACTGTCAATACCAACGCCTATATCAGCGGCCCGCTGGTCAAGGATTCGCTGTACTTTTATTTGGGTGCAGGGCTGAACGAGTACGGTGGTGAGTACAGGAACACCATTGACGGAGAGGACGTGGGTGGCGAGGAGACGACCACCTTCACGGGTAAGTTATTGTGGACGCCCTCTGACTCCTTTGAGGCGACGTTGAGGGTCACGGTGCAGGAAGACGATGATGACCACATCGCTTTGTGGTTGCAGGGCGCCGAATACAACAATTGCTACCAACCCGATGTCAACAGTCCGTCGGCTCGCGGCTACTACTGTGGCAGCGTGATGACCAATGATGAGGTAACGCTGCGAACCGATTTCTTGCCCAACCCGGGCATCGAGCGCGATGTCTTTCGCACGTCACTGAATATGGATTGGGAACTGGCCAACGGTTGGACGATTTCCAGTATTACGGGTTATCAAGAGACTGAGACTGATCGTGGGATCGACGTTTCTTACGCGGGTTACGACCCGCTCAGCTATTTGGCGCCTTTCTACGCGCCGCCATTTTTTGATTTGGCAGGGTCGTTTTGGCGGGTGCAGGCCGAGGAAGAGGAAACCCTCTCACAGGAGCTCCGCTTGAGTTCATCGGCGGATCAGCGCTTGCGTTGGTCGATCGGCGCCTACTGGTACGACTCGGAATTTGACCAATCGGTGAATGACCGCATTGCGCCACTCACGTCATTCGATTACCTGCTGGACCCGGCGCAATCTGAGCAGCGGCCCAACAGCTATCCGCTGATGCGCACGACTGAGAACACCGCGATATTCGGCAGTATCGAATTTGACTTTACGGATTCACTGACCGGTACCATCGAGGTACGACACGCGACCGATAAGATTGAGTCCGATTACCGGGGTTTCGCCTTCACACCAGGCGCGACGTTTGAAGAGGAGTTCGACAGCTTCACCCCGCGTTTCACGCTGACCTGGGTGGCCAGTGACACCACGACCGTCTACGGCAACCTCTCCAAGGGCACCAAGCCCGGTGGTTTTAACGATCCCGGCACGGATCAGACCACTTACGACGAAGAGGAGGCGTGGAATTTTGAGCTCGGGCTGAAGAAACGCATCATGGAAGGGCGGGGTACCTGGAACTCGGCACTCTTTATGATCAATTGGACTGATCAGCAACTGACATTCAATGCGCAACGCCCCGATGGCACCCTGACGTCCTTCATTGATAACGTGGGCGAGACGTCAGTCATCGGCTTCGAAACTGAACTGAGCATGAACATAACGGCCAACTGGGATATGACGGCCAACTACTCCTTTATCAGTTCAGAGATCAATGAGTACGTGACCTCGGATCAAGCGATCTTGCTGGGCTGTAATGCCACTGCAGAGGACTATTACAACTGTATTCAGGCTAAAGGCTCGGTAGAGGGCAATGAAACGCCGAGATCGCCTCGACATCAGGCCTCCATGCGTACCATGTACACCATACCCGCGGGTGCCGGTGAGTGGTTCGTTGGTGGTGATATTCGCTTCGAAGGTTCGAAGTATGCTCAGGTTCATAACTTTGCAGAGACCGGCAGTCGAACAACGGTAGGTGCCCAGGCAGGTTATCGGACGGACCGATGGACCTTCACCGTCTGGGGCAAGAACCTGACCGACGATGACACCGCGATGGACATCTTGCGATATGTGGATAGCCGGCAGTACACCACAGTGGGTGGCCCGCCCTGTGCGGTCGTTGGGTTTGGTGATCCGGCAGCGAATTGCGGACCGTTTTTCGCACGAGCCGGGAACCAATTTGGTGGCGGGACAATCTTCCCTCGCGGATTTGGCATCACGCTGCCCCGCGGGCGTCAGATTGGTGCCACGGTTCAGTTCAGCTTTTGATCGACAAGACGATAAAACCCGGGCAATGCCCGGGTTTTTTTTGCCCGTTACATCAGCCGGGGTATGCGGCGTAGCACCTTGCGGAGTTGACTAGTCTTTTGGTTGTCCGAGTTTTCGGATAGGGGGCTCGCCAACGGCTTGGATGGTGGCTTTCTCTTCGGTGAAGAACTCTGCTGCCTGACGGGGTCCGTCGCGGCCGATGCCCGACTCTTTGAAGCCACCGAACGGAGCGCGAAGATCCCGCGCCAATGGTGTATTGATCCACAAGGTTCCCGCCTCAACCCGCCGCTGAAACGCCTGAGCTCTTGCCAGACTGCTGGTCCAGCAATAGCCCACCAAGCCAAAGCGACTATCGTTGGCCACCTCTAGTGCATCGTCGTCGTTATCGAAGACCTGAATGCTCACGACAGGGCCGAAGACCTCCTCCTGGCAAAGCGAGAGCTGGTTATGGGTTACCTGAAACACGGTGGGGGCGATGAAATAACCCTCCCCCAGGTCAAGACGGGCTTCGCCGCCGCACAGTAATTGCGCGCCCTCGCTGTTGGCGCGCTCAATGTGCTCGAGCACGCGACGATAGTGGGCCTCAAAGGCCATAGGCCCTACCTCAGTCCGGGGATCCAATGGATCGCCCACCTTCAGCGCACGGGTGCGCGCTACGAATGCTTCAATGAAAGCCTCAGCGATCCCGCGCTGAACCAGAATCCGGGAGCCGGCGATGCAAATTTGCCCGCTGTTGCTGAATATATTGACCAGTGAACCGTCGAGTGCGCGGTCAAAGTCGGCATCATCAAAGATGATATTTGCGGACTTGCCACCCAATTCAAAATGCACCGGGGTGAGATTCGCGGCCGCCGCCGCCATGACCTGCCGCGCGGTCTGCCCGCCGCCGGTGAAGGCGATGCGATCAATGTCGGCGGACCCGGCCAGCGCCGCACCGGTCACCGCGCCACTGCCATTGACCACGTTGAGTGTGCCCGGTGGTAAGCCCGCCTCTTCTATCAGCTCCACCATTCGCAGCACCGATAGCGGCGTGAACTCAGACGGCTTCAGCACGGCCGTATTGCCAAAGGCCAGGCTCGATGCGATTTGCATGCTCGCCAGCGCCAGTGGCGCGTTCCAAGGCGCAAACAAGGCAGCCACGCCCGCTGGCTGTCGGGTGACGACAGTCTGGTAACCGGGGAGCTGTTCAAAGGTCTCACCCGCCATCACCCCGATGTAGTCAGCAAAAAAATC
>WTHO01000179.1 GCA_011523115.1 Halieaceae bacterium
TGGGACGCCTTCTGCACAAGCGAATTGGCCAGTTCCATCGCTGCGGCATCCAATGCCTCGTCTGCCACGACCCGATTCAAAAAACCCGCTGAGTGCGCCTCTGCCGCATCGAAAGGCCGGCATGTCATCACCAGTTCTTTAGTCAGCGCAGGCCCAATCTCTCGCACCAACCTCGGGATACCACCCCAGGCCAGAGGAATACCAAGGTCAACCTCGGGAATCGAAAATTGCGCCGATTCGCCGGCGACCCGGAGGTCGCAAGCGGCGACCAGCACCAGCCCTCCTCCCACACACCAGCCCTGAACGGCCGCGATACTCACCGCGCGCATGGATTCTATGGCCTCTGCCATGAGCCGCCCTTGATCCGCAGCGGCGCGAAGATCTCCGTCCTGTTGCCCCGCAAAAGTGCCTAGGTCGGCGCCAGCGGAAAAGGCACGTCCCCTGCCACTGACAATGACAACTTTCACGTGAGGTTGTGTGTTGAACCATTGTGCCGCCATCGCGATTTCCGCCAAGGTCTCTGCGGATAGTGGATTGAGTTTTTCGGGTCGATTCAGAGTCAGGCGACCCAATGCACCGTCCGCTTCAACTACCACTGTTTCATACATGATCTGTCACCTCTCACTGCATAAGGATAAGACGGGGCTGCAGGCCCACCGCGGAACGCGACGCTACATCTTCGGGTGCTGACTGACGGTACCTCCCTCCACCGCGTACTGACCACCCGTGCAAAAACTGGCTTCATCTGAGGCTAGAAAGACCGCCATGGCGGCAACCTCCTCGACGGTACCCATTCGATTGAGCGGCGACATGCGGTTGCAGGCCTCTTCGACCTCAGGCGTCTGCTCAATCGCAGTCTTCAGAATATTGGTCAACGTCGCACCGGGATGGATCGAATTACACCGGATGTTTAGCCCCTCGTTGGCGCAAAATACCGCTACTGATTTGGTCAAACCCACCACGCCTGCTTTAGAAGTGGTGTACGCGACATCCGGTATCGCCAGAAAGGACGTGGACGAGGCGGTATTAATGATGGAGCCGCCCACGGCACCGGGGTTCTCGCGCATCAACGCAATCGCCATCTGGCATCCCAGCATGACGCCCATGAGATTAATGCTCATCAAACGCTGCCATGCCTCGACGGTCACAGCGGTGATATCAAGACTGCTGACGATACCGGCATTGTTCACCAAGGTGTCGAGTCGGCCGTATTTGTCTGAGATGGTGCCTTGCAACTGCTGCCAACTGTCTGGTTCGCTGACATCAAGCATGATGAACTCTGCGCCGCACTCGGCGGCGATCATGGCGCCGTTCGGTTCATCGATATCCGCCAGCAGGACGCTGGCGCCCTCGCTACAAAAACGACGCACCATGCCCTCGCCAATGCCCGATGCGCCGCCGGTCACTACCGCCACTTTGTCCTGCAACCGACCTGCCATGCCGTGCTCTCCATATTGTTATTGGGAGAACACTAGCATCGCGCTGGACTCAACGCATCGTAGGTGTCGTCCGTCAGTTAGCGACGGCCGTGGTCATCCCATCGACAAACGGTCAGCCGAGAAACCCCGAGCAAGCGCGCGGCCTCGCTGAGGGTGTACCCTTGCTCGATATAGCTCTGCAATGCACGTAGCCGCCGCTGATGGGCCAGATCGTAGATCTGGGCGCTACTCAGCGGGGCGTCTCGGTTAGCAGCAAGCGCCACAACCTCGGCCTCTGAATCGCGAGGCTGAGATGGCTTTGACTGCGAGCCACGCTTACCCAAGCCATAGTGGCTAAAACCAAAGATCATAAGGGGATCACCCAGAGAGGCACCCGGGTGGTACTGCGGCTTGAGCAGATTGGATCAACATTCAACTCATCGCGCCCGCCCAACGGCATCCTGTCGCGATGTTGCTCCGACCCTTCCGCCTCCTGCCACCTAAAACGCGTAAGGCAGTGATCTGCCTCAATTTAACGCTGTCGCGGCAATAAATTCGTTGAGGTATATTGACCCAGGCACGGTTTGCACAGTGGATGCCTTTATTGCCCTCGGGTCTCGGTATGGCGTCGGCGACGATGCGACGGTTCCGGGGTCGGGAACAGCTCAGGTTAACCAGGAGGTCAATCGCTATGGATAATCGGGAAGACGACAATCGCCCACAAGACGAGGCGACGCCAGCAGACACGGGTAGCGATAACGATGTGGAGCGCAGCGAGCCGGCGGTAGATTTAGAAAAGAGTGACCCCGCGATGTCGGACCAACTCGACCTGGAAGCCACGCCCTCAGCCGACGACATGCAGGCCGATACTGACGCCGACACCGAAGATGACGCGAACCCCGAAGACGGAGATCCCGGTAAAGACTGGCTGGTGGATACCGGCCTTGCCGCAGCCATCAACCCCCAGACCGAAGCCGACGGGCAAATCTCTGATGACGACGAGACGGAAGACACCGCCGACGACGAGGACAGTGACGGCGAAGAGGACGAGGATGCTCTGTGGTCGGATGACGACGACGTAGACGGCGAGGACGACGAAGACGACGATGGGGATGGGGATGACACTGGGGACGATGACGAAGACGACGAGGACGACGAGGACGACGACGAAGACGACGACGAAGACGATTTTGAGGATGACGAGGCCGCGTTAGACGCCCAGCCATCCATGCCCCCTTACGTCGAGCGTCGCTCGGCGTGGCCCATGCTCGTTGGGGGGGTCGCACTGGTGCTTATAGGCTTCGGCGGATGGGATCTCCATCAAGAGCGCGCCACCTTGCAGGCCCGCGTCGTTGAGCTAGAGCAAAATCAGTCCAGAGCCAAACAGGCGGTCGAGGTCGACGCCAAAACACTTGCAGCGCTCGAAGCGGATAATGCCGCGCTGACACTCCAGCTGGACAACCTCTATCGCGATTACGACACGGCAATGGCTGAACTCGCCAAACTTCAGAGCGACGCCGAAGCAGTGGCTGACCGCAGGGAAGAAAGTGGGGCGAATCCCGATGACGAGGCCACCACTGCCAGTGAATCAGAGGATAGTGGCCCGGTTGAGCTGGAGAGCCTCTCCCCCGCCTCAACCCGCCCGATCTCTGACGAGAGCGGAGACGGATCCGCAGGAGACTGGTTCGTCAATATTGGCGCTTACGCCAGCGAGCAATCTGCTGAAAACTGGTCGTTACGACTGCAGAACTCGGGTTACGACGTGGTCGTGCAGGAGATTCAGACCGCAGAGGGCAAGACGCTCACGCGGGTGAGGCTGACAGGGTTTGGCTCCAAGGCGGCAGCACAGAGTGTGGCAACGGAACTAGAGGCGGACTTCGGCACCGGGCCCCTGTGGGTCGGACAACTGAGCGAGTAAACACCGCAGCCGCAGAGGGCGGCCTCGGAGCGACTCAGGAAAACAAGTGACCTCGCCTCGCCACCGGCGAGGCGAGGTCTCGGTACATTAGGTGAAAGAGTGCTGCTCTATTGTCATTTCGTCCTGAGTCGCATCAAAGTGTGCAATGTACAAACTCATGTCACCGTTGCTGACGAGATCAATGTAACGAGCAGTCACCTTAGTGCCCTCCCGCTTCCATCTGCCCGAAAACGACCCCGCGAAAAAGGTGCCATCGTTCATCGCACCCCGACCGGATCCAAAACACTCACCGCCACTTTTATCAGGTGACGCTGCGGACACCAGGGTTAGCGAGAATCTCACCTTCCCGTAGTCGTTCATGTTGGTCATACAATGAAAGGTGACACCGTCGTCGCGCACTTCTGTTGCCGAGACGGTGCACTGTAAGTCATCTTTTCTCTCTAGCATTTTCTTCATCCCCTGTTGGTTAGATTTCAATCCTCAATTCGCTACTCTCATGTGAAAAAGGTTTCCTGAGACAAGTACTTTGACGAATCTCACTAGCCGAAGCCCGGCGAGGATTCGGTTTCTCATGAAACACTCTCTCTTCATTATGTACAGCGCCCGGGCTTAAAAACTTAAATCACGGATCGCTCTAGGTAAAGGTTTGGCGTATTCAACCGGCCACCGCTGCGGGCGCCACGATCCCGCGGGGACCGCCTGCGCTTCACTCATTGAAAAAAGCTCACCGTGTCTTTACGGTGCGGAGCACGTCACCTTGTGGAGCACACTATGGGCGTTCTGGCCTTTAACCACTTCAACATCCGCGCGCCGCGCGCACTTCTGGAGGAGGTCAAGCACTTCTATCTGAGTGTCATCGGCCTTGAGGAAGGGTTTCGGCCCGCTGTGCCGGTTCATGGCTATTGGCTCTATCTTGAGGAGTTAGCTGTGCTGCACCTGATGGAGTGGTCCGGTATTGATGAGCCACCCCCCTGTGAGCGGGGGTACCTTGATCACGTGGCGTTTTCCTGTGCGGACCTCAGCGGCTTCATCAAAAAGCTCGACCAACTCGGTGTGCCTTACAAGCGGCGAGACTTCGCGTCGGCGGAGACCCGGTTTACCCAGCTCGAGGTCACCGACCCGGTAGGTAATGGGGTGGAGTTGAACTTCGCCGAGGAGGAAGATCCGCAACAAAGGTAATTGCCACGAGGCACCCTGAACGAGGTACCTTAAAAGCGCCGCTGTAAAGACACTGCCCCTGCTCAGTGATGCATTGCCGAGGTCACGGCCTCTATGGCAATCGCCTCTGTCAGAAATGGCTGACCGGGGAGAATATTCCAGCCGGTGACGACGATAATCGTATCTAGGTCAGGCAAAACAATGGGTCGCTGACCTCCAAACCCTTTCCCAAAGAGTGCCCGCCGCGACTCGCCCCGATACTGATACGACTCCGACCACCACGACAAGCCGAAGGCCTCATCGCCTTCTGCCGCGGTGGAGAACTGCGGAGAGAAGGATTCCTGCAACCATGCCTCCGGGATGAGTTGCCTGCCCTGCCAACGGCCCCTTTGGTGCACCAGCAGCATGATCCTCGCGAGATCTCGGGTGGACAGGTACAGGCCCTCCTGGGCATCGGCAAGCCCGGATGGCGTGCGGTCCCAGTAGTAATCCTCGATGCCCAGGGGTTCCAGCAGGTGGCGTAGCGCGTACTCCTCGATATCGGTACCCGTCGCCACCCGAAAGATATGCCCAAGCACGAGGGTGGCACCACTGTTGTAATTAAATACGGTGCCCGGCTCACTCGCCATGGGCGCGTCAAGGGTATAACGCACCCAGTCGAGCGACTTCGCCATGATGGTGAAGGTATTGGCGGGGTCGGAGTATGGCAGCCGCTCATCCCACTCAAGCCCGGTGGACATATTGAGCAGGTGCCGCAACGTCATTCTCCGCTTTCGATCGTCCACGTTTGCCACCGCAGACGCATCAAAAAATGAGAGCACCGGGGTATCCAGACTCGGCAAGTCACCCCGCGCAATGGCCATACCCAGTGTTAGAGAAACGACTGACTTGGTGACGGACTGCAATGTGTGCAGTGTTGTGCCCTTATAAAAGGGGTGCCAGAAGGCATTGAAGTAGTTGTAGGGTCCCGAGGGGTCGTTAATCACAAGTGGCCCCGGTGTGCGGGCCTCTTCTCCATAAATCGCCGCGTAATCGTGACTGAAATACTGCTCAAAGACGATTTTTTGGTGCCTCACGATCAGGAACGAATCGATGTAGCCATACTTGCCCGCCAGTAAATCGCGATGCAGAGCTGAAAGCGCTTCGGTAGAGAGACCCACCTCCTCAGGCGCCGCGGATTGCCATTTAAATGCCGGAGCCCGTTGCGCGGTGGGCTCATCCGCGATGACTACAACGCTCAACAGCCCGCAGAGAAACAGCGCGGAAAGCATTATTTTCAGAGGGTGCAGTGGGGTCATGGCGACTCGCATGGCACGAGCTTACCAGAGGAAAGTAGAGGCAGAGGGAGCCAGAGCCGCGGCGTGGGGAGCACTTTGTAGGGGGAGCCCTGTTTGGCTCCGATCTGCGTCTATTTCCCTCGCGCCGCAAAAAAGACGTTTCCGCCGCGGGTACCCCGCGTCCAAGACTATTACCCTCTGTCAAAGAAACTGTTT
>WTHO01000073.1 GCA_011523115.1 Halieaceae bacterium
GTAGAGATGCAAACAAGGCTGATTGTTTTTTTGCACACTTTTGAGATGTGCCCGTGCCCCAGACATAACAAAAGGGTTTTCGCGGGCTTTAAATTTACAAAGTGGGGCGAAAGGGGCCTTGGTGGGTTTGGTTAGAGCCCCGGATTCAGCTCAAAACAAGCCGTCTCAGAATCTGGCGGGAGCCAGTCTCTGGCGGTGCTCGTCCAGCAGGTGGTTTCTACAGATAACCAACTGGTGTCCTCCATGCCACCCGCTTTGATAAAGATCTGCCCCGGTAGTTCATCAACAAACGTGAACATCTGGCTACCGCACTTGGGACAAAACCCGCGGTTGACATGTGAACCCTCAAAACCCAGTGACGCAAAGGTCTTGTACTCACCCGTAATGGAGACCGCGTCCAAAGGAAACAAGATGACAGTTGCTTTGCCCGAGCCAGTGACTCTTTGACAGTCTTTGCAGTGACAATGCAACCCGAAGCCGAATTGGGTTTCGTCAAACTCGTATTGGACATCGCCGCATAAGCAGTGGCCTTTTTGCATTATTAGTTTCCTCTCGCAGCTCTGTTTTCGGTCTAATTTTATCAGCCTTCCTTGGCGGTGGTGCAGACGCTGGTGGTCAATTGTGGTCCTTGATAGGGCGTGAGCGTTTACTCAGCTAGCCCGGCCATGCGCCTAATGGCTTGGTAACGGGTGGTCCAGATCTGCTGACTGAGGCGTGCCTTGGGGGCGAAGAGCTCTGAGGCGTGGTACGCACCTGTCCAAAGATGAAACTCCACCGGGACGCCCGCTGCAGAGAGTCGTTGTGCGAGGGTAATATCCTCATCGCGAAACAAGTCGAGATCTCCGACATCAATATAACTCGGCGGTAGCCCCGACAGATCCTCGGCACGGGCGGGTGCAGCGTATGCGTCGGCCTCGGCGCCGCCCAGGTACCAGCGCCACGCCTCAATGGACCCTGCCCGGTCCCAAATACCGATATCGACGACTTCGTGGGAGGAGGCTGTTGCGTGGCGGTCATCGATCATCGGGTAAATCGGTAGCAGATATTTCAGAGCGGGACCGTCTCGGTCGCGGAGCATTAGCGCTACCGCCAGTGCCAGACCGCCGCCTGCAGAGGCGCCCATTAGCCCGATGTTGCTAATATCCATGCCGAGATCGGTCGCATGCTCGAATACCCAGCATACGCCGGCATAACAATCCTCGGGCGCGGCAGGATAGGGATGCTCGGGCGCTTTGCGATAATCGATGGAGGCAATGGGAATACCCAGTGCCGTGGCGGCCTCGCGCATATTTTCATCCTGACTGTCGAGGTCGCCCATGATCATGCCGCCTCCATGGATATAGACCAGGCCGGGCCCCGGGGACGCGGCGTCATTTGGACGATAAAGCCGGAGCGACAAGTCTCCGCCGGGACCTGAGTATGTGTGCACGGAAACGGTGAGATCGGGATATTCACCTTTAGGCGCAGCCGCGCGTGATGCCGACATTGCTGCGCGGCGAGCCACGATATCGGGTATACCATTCAACCCTCCCGGGAGCGCCTCCCAGAGCGCTTCCAGCGGGCCTTTGCTTTCTTCGTCAATCCGATCCCATAGTGACATGGTTAGCTGTACCTATTACAACGACGGGGCAGTGTAACGATTACCGATAAAAGATGCGCAAAAAAAAAGGCGCACTCAGTGCGCCCCTTTGGCTTCAGTTGACGTCAATCCCAGCTCAACGCGCCGCCTGTTTGATACTCAATAACGCGCGTTTCAAAGAAGTTCTTTTCTTTGCGCAGGTCCATGATTTCAGACATCCATGGGAAGGGGTTTGTCGCGCCCGGGAACTGCTCTGTCAGACCCAGCTGAGTCAGCCGTCGGTTTGCGATGAAGTGCAGGTACTCTTCCATCATTGCGGCATTCATACCCAGCACACCGCGCGGCATGGTGTCACGGGCGTATTCAATTTCCAGCGCCGTACCCTCAAGGATCATCTGGGTCACCTCTTCCTTGAACTCTTCGGTCCAGAGGTGCGGGTTTTCCAGCTTGATCTGGTTGATGACGTCGATGCCAAAATTGAGGTGCATCGACTCATCCCGCAGGATGTACTGGAACTGCTCTGCAACGCCGGTCATCTTGTTGCGGCGCCCCATTGACAGGATCTGGGTAAAACCACAGTAAAAGAAGATGCCCTCTGTCACGCCATAGAAGCCGATGAGGTTGCGGAGCAATTGCTGATCAGCCTCTATGGTGCCGGTAGAAAAGTTGGGGTCTGACAGCTCATGTGTATGGCTGATTGACCAAGCAGCTTTCTTGGCGACTGAGGGGACCTCTCGGTACATGTTGAAGACTTCGCCTTCATCCATGCCCAGCGACTCGATGCAGTATTGATAGGCATGGGTATGGATCGCTTCCTCGAAGGCCTGGCGAAGCAGGTACTGGCGACATTCAGGGTTAGTGACCAAGCGGTAGATACCCAGCACCAAATTATTGGCAACCAGTGAGTCGGCGGTTGAGAAGTACCCCAGCGAACGCATCACGATGCGGCGTTCGTCATCTGTCAGGCCCTCTTTGCTCTTCCAGGTCGCGACGTCGGCGGTCATGTTGATTTCTTGAGGCATCCAGTGATTGGCACAGCCGTCAAGATACTTTTGCCACGCCCAGTCGTATTTGAAAGGCACGAGCTGATTGAGGTCAGCACGGCAATTGATCATCGCCTTTTCGTCGACCGATATGCGCGCCGCGCCCATCTCCAACTCTTCTTCTCCCGCAGACGCATCCATATTCGCAATGGCTGCCTCTGCTGCTTGCATCGCTGCCGTGGCGGGCTCCGGCGTGGTCGTATCAGTGGCTGCTGCCGCGGGTGCGGCGGGTGTCTCAGCAACTTGTTGCGCGGCCGCGGCGGCCGCCACTACTGCCGGCTCCGGAGCAGTCACTGCGCTGCTTTCTTCCTGATTGTAGTCGTCCCAGTTCAACATCATCTTTTCTCCTATACAGCCTACAGCTCGCCCTTATTGACAGGCTTCACAGTCGGGATCGTCCAGCGAGCAGGCTTGTGGCACTGGCGCTGGCTGAGGGGGTGTTGCGGCGGTCGAGACAGCATTGAGATTGCCTGTATCGACTGTTGATTTTTCGGTGCCGGTGGCAGCCAAAGATCTTAAATAGTAGGTGGTCTTAAGACCGCTGTACCAAGCCATGCGATACGTGACATCCAACTTCTTACCACTGGCATTGTTGATATACAGATTGAGCGATTGCGCTTGGTCTATCCACTTTTGCCTCCGGCTAGCGCTGTCGACCAGCCAACGCGGCTCCACTTCAAAGGCCGTCGCATATTTGGCCTTTAAATCATCAGGGATACGGTCGATGGTTTGCACACTGCCATCAAAATATTTCAGATCATTCACCATGACCTTATCCCACAGGTCGCGACTTTTGAGATCGTTGACCAGATAAGGATTGACCACCGTGAACTCACCGGACAGGTTCGACTTCACATAGAGATTTTGATACGTCGGCTCAATCGACTGCGATACACCCGTAATGTTGGCAATGGTTGCCGTTGGCGCAATGGCCATGACGTTGGAATTGCGCATACCCGCTGTCGCCACCTTCGCCTTCAGAGCGTCCCAATCGAGGGTCTTGTCGCGGTTAACATCGATGTACTGCTCGCCGCGCTGTTCGATGAGGATATCCAGCGAGTCCATCGGGAAGATGCCGCGGCTCCAGAGTGATCCCTCATAGCTCGAATAGCTACCTCGCTCAGTTGCCAGTTCACTCGACGCTTCGATGGCGAAGTAACTGATGGCTTCCATGGATCGGTCGGCAAAGGTCACCGCGTCGTCAGAGCCGTAGGATGCGTCGATTTTGTAGAGCGCATCCTGAAAGCCCATCAGCCCAAGGCCGATGGGGCGGTGACGGAAGTTAGAGGTCTCGGCTTGCGGCACCGAGTAGTAATTGATGTCGATGACGTTGTCGAGCATTCGGATTGCTGTACGGACCGTGCCGCGCAGCTTGTCGAGATTCAACTCACCGTCTTCAATATGTTGCGGCAAGTTGACCGAGCCCAAATTGCAGACTGCGATCTCTTCAGCATTGGTATTCAGCGTGATTTCGGTGCATAGATTTGATGAGTGCACGACGCCGCAATGTTGCTGGGGCGAACGCAGATTGCAGGGATCCTTGAAGGTCATCCAGGGATGTCCTGTTTCAAAAATCATGCCCAGCATCTTGCGCCACAGGTTCTGCGCCTTAAGCGTTTTGTGGAGCTTGAGCTGGCCGCTTCGAGCCATTTCTTCATACTCTTCGTAACGCTCTTCAAACGCCTTACCGTACAGGTCATGTAGGTCCGGCACATCGTTGGGTGAAAACAGTGTCCAGTCGCCATCGTCGAACACCCGCTTCATAAATAAGTCAGGAATCCAATTGGCCGTATTCATGTCATGGGTGCGGCGGCGATCATCACCGGTGTTCTTGCGCAGTTCGAGGAACTCCTCGATATCCATGTGCCAGGTCTCGAGGTAGGCACAAACCGCCCCTTTACGTTTGCCTCCCTGATTCACAGCGACAGCCGTGTCATTGACCACCTTCAGGAAGGGAACAATGCCTTGGCTTTTGCCATTGGTGCCCTTGATGTAGGCGCCAAGCGCGCGCACCGGTGTCCAGTCATTGCCCAGACCGCCGGCAAACTTGGACAGCATCGCGTTGTCTTGAATCGCCCCATATATACCGAACAGGTCATCGGGCACTGTCGTCAGATAACAGGAGCTCAGCTGAGGCCGCAGGGTGCCGGAATTGAACAGCGTCGGTGTCGAGCTCATGTAGTCGAATGACGACAATAGGCGGTAAAACTCGATGGCTCTTGCGTTCGGATTGTCTTCGCGAACCGCGAGCCCCATTGCAACGCGCATAAAGAAAATTTGCGGCAGCTCAAAACGCACCTCGTCACTGTGGATAAAGTAGCGGTCATATAGCGTTTGCAGCCCGAGGTAGGTGAATTTGAGGTCTCGTTCCGCTTCCAGTGCTTCACCGAGCACGTCAAGGTCAAACTCGGCAAGATTCGGTGCCAGTAGCTCGAGCTCAATACCTTTCTGAATAAATGCCTTGAGGGCCTGCGGGTAATGCGCGCTCATCTCCGCTTGCGTGGCACTCTCTGCGACGCCCATAAAGCTCAGGCCTTCAGCGCGCAAGTCATCAAGTAACAATCGCGCCGCAGCATAGGTGTAGTTGGGCTCTTGCTCGATCAATGTTCGAGCCGTAATCACCAATGACGTGCTGCACTCCTTTGCTGATACGCCGTCGTAGAGGTTGCGCAACGCCTCGTCGATGATGGCTGATTCGCTCACGTCTGCCAGACCCGTGCAGGCTTCAGATACGATTGTGCCAATCCGGTCGATATCCAGCGGCACTTTGGTGCCGTCGGTCTGAACGATATTGATGCCCTTGGCCGCCGCCTGGGACTCCGGCGAGAGTTCGATACTGGCGTCACGCTCTTGGCGTCGCGCTTCTCGATAAATCACATAATCCCGTGCGATTTTGTGTTCGCCAGCGCGCATCAACTCAAGCTCTACCTGATCTTGGATATCCTCAATATGCAAAGTGCCGCCAGAGGGCATCCGTCGCTTGAAGGTAGCGACCACTTGCGCAGTCAAATTGGCCACGGTCTCGTGGATACGGCTACTGGCAGCCGCGGTGCCGCCTTCTACGGCGAGGAAGGCTTTGGTAATGGCAACCGTGATCTTGCTGTCTTCAAAGGGCACCACGGTGCCATTGCGTTTAATCACGCGCAGTTGACCCGGGGCAGTCGCTGATAGCCGGGTAGGGTTAGGGTTCTCTCGAGTCGCTGCCGGTGTAGTAGCGACATTTTCTTGTTCTACTGTTTCACTGCCTGTTTGCATATTAAGGGCTGCCTCTGAAACGCCTTCGTGTCGAGATATCGTGTCTTTTTCCGGGGACAGGTGTCCTTTTGAGCTTTATGT
>WTHO01000187.1 GCA_011523115.1 Halieaceae bacterium
GGAAGTTACTGGTATCAAACTCCATCGCATTGACCGGCGCCGAGTGAGTGCCTTCATGCACGCAGACGCGCTCTATGATGCGCCACTCGTCCCCCCGCTTCTCATACTTGTCGAGGTAACGCCCGACCCACAGGTCGAGGACGGGCTCAGCATCCTGAAACAAATAGGTGACGTTATAAATTTCACCCGTAGCGGTGTGCTCATCAATGAGCTCAATCGCGTGGTTCAGAATGCAGTGGTTGGTGCTGCGCCACGGTAGGTGTGCCTCCATGCACATCTCGCAGAACTCCCAGGCATCGCCCACAAACACACCGTGGTCGTCGGTGGCACCCTCCCAGTAGGCTGATTTCATGAGCTCGACATCGAGCCGGTCTACGCCGCGGCAATAGCGCAGCGTGGCATCGCGAATGCATTGGATATCGGAGAGTTGTGCGGGGGTATAGGCCACGGTCACCTCCTAAGCCAGCGGGCGCTTCGGGTCACTGCCATCCCAATCAACGGACGCCGCGGCCACCATGTCAAAGAGGCCTTTGATGTCATCCGAGTAGGTGAGTAGCTCCGTCATGTGGCCCAGCACCGGGCTGGTATCAACATAGGCGAAGGTGGCACCGCCGCCGGCGACTTGCCCGGTGGCGGCCACTTCATAACCCTGATCGACGAGGCTTGCGATCTCAGCATCGATATCATCGGTCCAATAGCACAGGTGATGGAACGCGGTTTTGCCTTCGGGCACCGTGTCGCGGTAGATATTTTTCTGCTCGCCGGTCGGTTCTATCAGTTCAATCTGCATATCCCCCGCCTGCGCCAACGCGATCTTCATCGAGATCGGGCTGGGGCTTCCCCTGTAAGTGCTGTTTTCAAAAAGCTCCGGGGTGTACTCCACAAAAAAGAAAGGGCCAATCCCAACCTTCAGCCACGCATCGACCGCTGCGTCGAGGTCATCCACCACCCACGCACTCTGCATTGCATGTCCGCTCGCAAACTGTTTCATTTAAGCCTCACTTTTTATTGTTGATCCTTCATCGCTATGCCCCGCAGCCCTCACCAGTTTGATCTTGAAGATCGCTCGATACTGATCACCGGCGCCAATCGCGGCTTGGGGGCGGCACTATGCAAGACGATCTTGCAGTACTCGCCGAAAATAATCCACGCGGGTTATCGCAGCACCCCGGGCAACTTTGAGGACCCCCGCATCCGCTGGTGCCAGCTCGATATTCAGGACGCTGCATCAGTGGCAAACGCGGCGGCGTCTGTCGACGAGCTGGACGTGCTGATCAATAACGCCGGCATCCTCATTCCTACCGCGGCAGACCCCGTCCAAGAGATGGCGAATCTCGATGCCATGATGGATAGGCACCTGCACAGCCCGCTAAAACTCTTTGACGCCCTGCTACCCACTCTGCAAGCGAGCAGCCAGGCGATGGTGGTCAACATCATCTCGATGGCGGCCTTTGCCAGCGTGCCCGGCTGCGAGGGCTACTGCACCAGTAAGGCGGCGCTGCATGCCGCCACCCAGGGGCTGCGGTTGAAACATCCCGGCATCCAGTGCGTGGGTGTCTACCCGGGCCCCACCGCCACCGACATGACCGCGGGCAGCACTGCACCACTCGCCGACGCCATGGAAAGTGCAGCCAACATCGTGTCCGGGATGCGTCAGGGTAAGACATCGATATTTCCCGATGAGGCCGCGCTTGCAGTAGAGTCTGTGGTGGGGGACGGGGTGGCCACGCTCGAGCAGCAGTTCGCCACCCTGCTCAGTGACTGAGCATTAAATAAGTACGCCGAGGCACAGGTATGAACGCCAAACAGCCACTCAGCCAGCAGGGTCGCGAGGCCTACAGCGGACAGATCAAGAACTTTCCCAAGGAGCGATACATCAGTACCGATTGGTACGCACGTGAGTGGCGCGCAGTCTGGGCCAAAAGCTGGATTGCCGCCGTGCACGTATCAGACCTCACCGCGCCCGGCGACTACGTGGTCTGTGATCTGGGCCCAGAGAGCATTCTGCTCACCTGTAATAACGCAGGCACAGTGCAGGCCTTTTACAACGTCTGCCAGCACCGAGGCGTGCGACTGGTCGATGACCACTCAGGTAACAGGGAAAACTTTCGCTGCCCCTATCACAGCTGGCGCTATGGCACCGATGGCGACCTGATCTATGCCCCCCATCAAGAGGGGTTTCAGGACGGCCTGCCCAAAGAAACTATTTGCCTGCCCAAGGTGCGCTGCGAGCAGGCACTCGGGTTCCACTGGATCAACCTCGATGCCGACGCCCAACCTCTTGAGGATTTTTTGAAGGACATGATCCCGATCATGGATCACTACGAGTTTGGGAACCTCACCCTGATGCAGGACCAAACGGTATCGATCAACTGCAACTGGAAGGCAGTGCTTGATAACTTCAGTGAGCTCTATCACGTGCACTACCTGCACCCGCAGCACCGGCGCTTTGTTGACTGCACCGAGTCGCTGAGCGAGTGCTACGACGGCGGCCACACCCGGGTCTGGGTGCCCGGCGCCACCACCGACTCGCTTTTCTCTACCCCGGACCAACCCACGGACTTGCTGACCATGCAGCTTGAGGCTTTTGGTCTCGACCCCGCGCAATACGAGGGTAAGGTCGACGAGATTCAGGCAGCCATCCGGGTGGCCAAACGCGAGCTGGAAAAGACCGAGCCCTACTACGGCAACTTTACCGATGAGGAGCTCACCGACGTCATCCAGACCAACATTTTTCCCAACGCGATCGTCACCTATCAGCCCGAGATGCTCTGGTTTATGCGGCTGCGGCCCCACGCCACCGACCCCAACCAGTGCTATCTGGACAAGCTCTCCTTTGAGCGCTTCCCCAACAGCGAGGAGCAGCGCTTCCTCGAAGGGACCGACAACCTCAAGGAGAAGCGCAGTGAAAGCGCGGGCAAGAGCGGCCGGCCGGAGTGGGAGTCCTTTGATTACTCTGACGTGATCGCTGGCAAGGCCACCATGACCGACACCATTGATCAAGATCTGTCTTTACTGGCCCATGCTCAACAGGGCATGCACTCCGAGGGATTTCAGGGGTGCTGGCTCAATGAAATCGAGTGCCGCGTGAGTCATTTTCACGAAGAACTCGAGCGCCAGGTAACGGCCGGCGACTGACGCAGGTCTGCGGGTGACAACCGATCAAGGCATGCTGTTCGCGCTCATTGGGGCGCTGTTTGTCTTATTGATCTGGGGGCGCTACCGGTACGACTTGGTGGCGTTCGGGGCGTTGTTGCTCGCCTACCTGCTGGGTAGCGTGCCGGGCGACCAGGTCTTCGCCGGTTTTGGTCACCCCGCGGTGGTGATCATCGCATTGGTGTTGATTATCAGTCGGGGGCTGTTTCTCTCAGGCGCCGTTGAACTGATCGCGGGGGCGCTACTGGATAGCGCGCGGAGCATCCGGCACCACATCGGTGTCATGGCGACGGTCTCGGCGGCGCTCTCCGCGGTGATGAATAACGTCGCCGCTTTGGCGCTACTGATGCCGATCGACCTTCAGGCAGCCGAAAAATCCGAGCGCAACCCGGGGCTCACCCTGATGCCGCTCTCCTTCGCCTCGATTCTGGGAGGCATGATCACCCTTATCGGCACGCCCCCCAATATCGTCATCGCGACTTTTCGGGGCGAGGCGCTGGGTGAGTCTTACACCATGTTTGACTTCGCTCCCGTGGGTCTGGTCGTTGCAGTGGTGGGCATCCTTTATGTCACGCTCATAGGCTGGCGCTTCATTCCTGTTGCTCGCGCTACCGCCAAAATGCCCTCCTCGATTGAAGATCTCGAGCGCTACATCGTCGAGTTAAGGGTGCCTGGTGAGGCCGCAATGATCGGCGAGCGGCTCAGAGGCCTCGACGAGCAGGCCAACGAGGCGGGCGTACAGATTCTCGGGCTAATCCGCGACGGAGAGCGCCTGCCCGGTATGGCGGCGCGGGCAACCCTTCAAGCAGACGATCGTATCGTCGCCGAAGGCGCACCCGAGAGCATCGAGGCCTTTGCGGGCGCGACGGCGCTGAGCTACGCGGATTCGGATCGACCCTCCAAGGCGCTGTCAGGCACCACCGTGATGCGTGAAGTAGCAGTGCCTCAGACGTCGAGGATGGTCGGGCGCAGCGAGGCCGCCATGCGACTGCGCTACCGCCGCGGCGTGATCCTGCTGGGGATCTCCCGCAACGGCGTTCGTTTACGCGAACGGCTTCGCGAAACCGACATTCAGGCGGGCGATCTGTTGCTGTTTCTCGGGCCCGAAGACACCCTCGATGATGTGATCGAATGGCTCGGTTGTTTGCCCCTCGCCCCCCGGGGCCTTGAGGTGATCCAGCGCGATAAAGCGCGCAAAGCGATCGTCATTTTTGCGGGCGCGATACTGTTGGCGAGCCTCGAGCTCCTGTATCTGCCCATCGCGCTTGCCTGTGTCGTGGTGTTATATCTGGTGCTGGATATCGTCCCGCTGTCTCAGGTTTATGAATCCGTCGAGTGGCCAGTCATCGTGCTCTTGGGCGCGATGATCCCCATCAGTGTGGCGCTTGAGAATAGTGGCGGCACGCAGCTTCTCGCCGATTGGTTTGTGCTGGGGACAGATGGCTGGCCGGTCATGCTGAGTCTCGCTGCGCTGATGCTGGTGACCATGACGCTCTCGGATGTGCTCAACAATGTCGCGACGGCGCTCATTGCCGCACCCATTGCCCTGCATGTGGCAGAGGGCTTAAACGTCAGCCCTGACCCCTTCCTCATGGCCGTGGCTGTCGCCGCGTCCTGCGCCTTCCTGACGCCCATCGGCCACAAAAACAATACCTTGATCATGGGGCCCGGCGGCTACCGATTCGGTGATTACTGGCGCATGGGTTTGCCCCTCGAGGTACTGGTCGTGATCACCGCCATCCCCATGATTCTGCTGGTCTGGCCGCTGTAGCGAAATCGCCTCGCGGTTAATCAGCCACGAGCTTTCCCTCGGCTTAACTCAGGTTTAACTTAGGCTTAACTTAGGCTTTCCCGGGGCTTCCCCAGATCCTTCTTGGACCCGACTTCTTCTGAGCCTGGCCAGTAAGCGTTGTCACGTTTAGCCAACCCCTTGGCGTATCCAGCCAATCTTAAAACCTGACCCCACCCGATACTGAGTGTGTTCGCGGGGGAGTACCCCAGAGCGCTTGACAGCGCCACCGGAGAAGCCCCGCGACCGCTATCACGGACGACTCATTGCCATGGATGGCACTTTTACATCGCACATCGGGTACATCGCACATCGGGTTATTGGGAGAGCACGGCTATGACAACTGAGACACAAAAGAATCTGCGTACCGCAGCCGGCGTGATTGTCTGGGTCGCCATGCTGGCACTCAGCCAGGAATCCGCCGCCATGGCGCTGATATAAGGAGGCTGGGATCATGCAACCTGACACTGGCGCGATCTCTCTTTTGATGCTCGCCGCAGCGCTACTCATCGGCGTACTGGGCGTCAGCGAGCGGGCGCTTTCTCACACGAATTCGGTCGAGCTGCGCTACGCCGAGTGGCAACAGCCCGCGGATTAAGACGTCCAACCACGCCATTCCGCGCGACGCGTGAACCACGCTGTCTACCTCATTAACGCTTTCGTGAGTCTGCTCTCGCGCGTAGAATGCCGCCTCCGCAGCGAGGACTCACACCATGAGCGAGCAAAAAGCCACCAACGTGCATTGGCACGGCGGTGAGATCAACCGCCCCGAACGTGCCCAACTGCTGGGGCACGGTGGCGCCACCCTGTGGTTTACCGGCCTGTCAGGCTCGGGTAAGAGCACCATTGCTGTTGCACTCGAGCAGGCGCTGTACCAGCGCGGCGTGCTCGTTTACCGGCTTGATGGCGACAATATCCGCTTGGGCATTAACAAGAACCTCGGCTTTAGCGCTGAGGACCGCGCCGAAAACATTCGCCGTGTGGGTGAGGTCTCCAAATTATTTGTTGATGG
>WTHO01000053.1 GCA_011523115.1 Halieaceae bacterium
CATGGCAAACGTCACCGATGGCAGAGAGGCGTACAATGCAAATTGAGTTGGGTAATTCGTTAGATGGTTGCATACAGCCAGCGGTAAAGAGTGGGTCTGGTACCGCCGTCTTTGTTATCGAGGGAAGCAACAGACTACATGACGCCTGAGGCCCGAACAATTCAAGAAAGTGCCGGTGAGCAGATCCTTTTTGACCCTGAGCTTGTTAGCGACCCGACTCGAGAGCTGTTTGATCCCGCAATCTGGGGCGATCGTGCGGCTCCACATACCGAAGGTCGCGGTACGGTGTGGCAGCTCGAAAGTGCCGAGGGGCGCTGGATTCTGAAACGTTATCTCAGAGGAGGATTGGTTGCCCGCGTGGTTTCGGACCGCTACTTTTTCATGGGTTATGAGCGGACTCGCATGGCCCGGGAGTTCAGACTGCTTTGTTCGCTCTGCGAGATGAGGCTCCCGGTGCCTCGACCTGTCGCTGCGTTCATTCAGCGGAGTGGCCCTGCACTTTACGCCGGCAGTTTGATCACACAGTACCTTGAGGGGACTCAGTCGCTGTCGTCACTGATTCGCTCAGGTCATCTCGGTGAGGCGCCTTGGGCGGCAGTGGGCAGTACTATCCGCCGTTTTCACGATCACGGCGTCATTCACCGAGACCTGAACGCCAGTAACGTCCTGCTTTCTGAGGGCGAGGTTCATTTGATCGATTTTGATAAAGGCCGCCTCGCTACGCCAAGCACCAACGACAGCTGGAAACAGGCTAATTTACGGCGCCTCTACCGGTCTTTAGAGAAAATCTCGACAGGGCAGGCTAGCGATCTGGGCGATCACTGGACAACGTTACTCAGTGCGTATGCCGAGCCCTAGAGCAGCTGAAAGAATCGCCTCGACAAGTCTCACCGCATCAGTGTGCGCTTTTGTCATGTCGATTCAGGGCCGCTGAGAGCAGGCTGATATATTCCGCCTCATGATCGGGTAGGTTCTGATAGGCGGCACGCACAGCGCCCTCGAGCTTCTCACGCAGGATCGCGTTCTCGCGGATGTCTCTCCATTGAGTGCTTAGTTCGCCCGGGTTCCTCACCTGAACGATAGCGTCTCGGGACTTCAGATACGCAACTTCCTCGGAGAAGTTCTGCACGTGGGGCCCAATAAAGATGGCTTTGCCCCAGATCGCGGGCTCAAAGACGTTGTGCCCGCCGTGATCGACCAAAGACCCTCCTACGAAGACCCAGCTTGCATGCGCGCAGAAATCGCTGACCTCGCCCGCGGTATCAGCAATATAGACGTCGGTGCCGCTATCAGGAGCCTGTTGTTCGCTGCGTAGGGCGATGCTGAATCCATGCTGCTTTAGACTTCTAGCAATGGATGTCCCTCTTTGTGGATGCCTGGGAATGACTACGAGAAGTTGTCCCCGCAGGGCCTCTCTGGACGCTTTTGCCAGAAGCAATTCCTCGTCCTGATGTGTCGAAACAGCGAGGTGGTAAGACAGGCCTCCGATCGGGTGAGCTGGCGGAGCTGATGGGGGTTTGCCGGACATTTTGATACTGCCCACAGACACGGTGTTTTCCGGCGGGCAGCCTAGAGTCACGAAGTGCTCTCGGTCCATCTCACTGCGTGCCCACACCGTCGTGTTGTGAGCGAGGGCTCCCCGGTACCACTGCCTAATTGGAAATCCCGCCCCCAGCGTCTTGGCGCCCATGCGTCCATTCACAATGTAAACAGGCACACGGTGTGTTTGGCACTGATGGTAAAGCTCCGGCCAAATTTCGGTTTCGATAATCACTGCGACTCTGGGCCTGTAGGCTTTCAGCAATCCTCTTATCGACCAAATGTAGTCCAAAGGGCAGTATCTGAGTGCTATCCGATCACCCCAGACCTGGCTCGCGAGTCGGTAGGCATCGGGCGTGTTGCAGGTTAACAACACTCCGTGCTCAAGGTGTGATTCGATCAGCGAGTTGGCCAATCGCAACTCACCAAGAGAGGCGGCATGAAACCAAATGGCTATTTTTGAGGAATCTGCAGGTTTTGATGGATCTGCAGGTGTGACCCCGAAGCGCTCGAGTAAATACCGCAGACCGCCTGACCGCTTCAGCGTCTGCTGTAGCGACCAAGCAAAGATCACCGGAGTGAGCAAAATCCAGAGAAGTCTGTACAACGCCAGCATAGGTTACCGGTCAACCACTGCGGGGCGCGTGCCCTCGCCAATAAAATGACCCGACCGGGGAGAGGACCCCGTTATGCATGGCCTCTCCTTGGCTAACTTGTGCGTATTGAATGGTTCGGTGCGCCCATGCAGCGCTTTCACTGAGGCCCAGAATCACCGATTTTGTAGTGCTCCTTGGCCCACTTTTTATACGCGCTGGCGCTCCTGACAAACCACACCGTCGCGACCACGATAACGATGCCAAATAGGGCGAAAAACATTTCTGTAGACAGTTGCATGACACCTTCCCCCAAAATCGACTGTCACTATCTAACCACGCGATTGCCTGCGGTTCAAAACGATATTCATCCTATTTCAGGTTAGTGGGGGGGCTGAAGCATGCTATTGAGATGGTTGCTCCGGAGGAGGGTGATTCGGTGTTGGGCCTAAAAGTTTGAAACGCCCAGACCGATACCGCCGTCGACTTCCAGAGCGACGCCAGTGACCCATTCGGCACACACAAGATATTCCACGCCCTCGGCTACTTCAGTCCCGGTCCCAATGCGCCCCAGTGCATGAAGGCCCGCGACGGCTTCATATCGGTCTTTGGCCTCTTCCTCAGTAAAGAGACCTGCTCGCAAATTCAGCTCTGTAGAGACTGCGCCCGGCAGAATACAGCCGGTGCGAATCTTTCTGGGTCCGAGCTCGGCGGCCATGACTTTGGTCAGCCCCTCGAGTGCCGCCTTTGTGGTGGCGTAGGGTGAAGCACCGGGGAAGGCGCGACGGGTATGAGTGGAGCCAATGAACACAATCGCGCCCTCGGTGCGCTCAAGAGGCGCTACAGCCATGCTGGATAGCATCATGGCGGAGACAACATTGGTGTTGAACGCGTCTTTCAGAAAATCCTCGTCATAGCCATCGACCGGTTGGCGATACATGTTTGCCGCGTTGTTGATGAGGGCGTGTAAGTTGCCATCGCCGTGATGCAATGCCGCTGTCAGCATTATCTCGCGATCAGCCTGAATGGTAACGTCGCCCTGAACGATCTCACATTGGGCCCCCAACTCGGCTTTTACGGCTTCAAGCTTGTCCATGCGGCGACCACTGATGGTGACGCGCGCCCCCCGTTCGCAGAAACGTCTCGCGCAATCCCTACCTATCCCGGAGCCACCCCCGGTAATCAGAACAGACATGCCTGCAATACTTTTCATCGGTGCAATTTCTCCCGAATGGTGTTGGTCATCCTTCGCGAAGACCCGCCTGCTTCATCATAGGCAGCAATGTATCGTGGAACTGGGTCAGGCCTTCATCGTAATTGACCCAGCTCAGGGTAATCCCATCCAGTCCTGCGGCGGAAAAAGCCAGCATGCCATCGATAATCTGCTCTGGCGTGCCAACCAGCGGAATCGCTCCGTATCCGGCAATCAGGTTCGCCGCCATGGATTCCCAGCCGTCACCCAGCGCGCTTTGCGAATTCGGGATCAATACGTCCAACAGGTTGCGAACGCCTTCCCAGTCACCCCTGTCGTAAACATACTCCCTGACAAAGTCCCGGGCTTCTTTTTCGGTTTCTCTGCAGACAATGTAGGCTTGGCCAAATATTTGCATCTCCCGGCCGTATTGCTCTCTGGCCAGACGTCGTCCGTTATCCGCTATGGCGCGCAGGGCCTGCACATCCTGCGCGACAACGAAGTTGAAATCGGCGTGCGCGGCCGCGAACTCCTGCCCCCTGCTGCTGTTGCCCGCGCTCATCAGTGCCGGCCAGGGACGTTGCAGCGGTTTTGGTTCGGAGTAGCAGCCGGGGGAGTGGAAGTGTGGCCCCGAGTAGTCGAATTCACCATCCGTTGTCCACAGCTGCTTGCAAAGCGATATCCAGTCATCGGCGACGTCGTAGCGCTCATCATGCGGTTTTTGAGGCTTGCCAAACATGGCGATCTCTCGCTCATTCCAGCCTGCGACAATGTTCAAGCCGAAACGTCCACCGGAAATATGATCGATGGTGGCGACTTCCTTGGCAGCCCGGACAGGGTGAACTGTCGGGACATGAAACGTGGCAAATACACCGATTTCTTCTGTTGTGGCGGCCAACCCGGCCGCCCAGGTGAAGGTTTCGAAATTCCGATGATTAAAATTTACGGATCCGCCCATGCCTTTCCAGCGCGCTACTGGAATGACCGCTTCGATACCTGCCTTGTCGGCCAGTTGCGCTAGCCGGACTGATTCCCCCCAATCCGCCTTGAGTGTGTCGGCGCGGTCGGTCATCGAACAGCCGCTACTGACGTTCAACCCAAAAACCCCCAATTTGAGTTTGTGGGGGCTGCGGATAAGTGGGTGAAGAGGTGGTTGAGTCGACATAAGCAGTGCTGTCAGCGGACTGGAGCCATGAGTGTTACAGACTGTGTGTTAATTGCCCAGAGCTGATTATTAAATGCATCTAAAACAATAATTTATATTCTTTAGCGCAGATGGTTTGTTATTAATGCGCAGCGCTTTACGCAGGGTCTTTGTGAGCCAAGCTGAATCGAGAAAACCAGAAGACGCTGCCACGCGTAGAGATCTCTGCATTAGCGCTCTGGAAGAAAGCCATGCCCAAGCCGATACCCATTGATAGTGTGACGCCCGACGATCTCTGTAGTCGCGGTGAATTCAAGGCCCAGAGGGATAAACTCGAATCTTTGCTTCGTGAAGCGAGTCAAGCCGCGCTGAAGCAAGCTGACGTGCCGGCAGCGGAGCGTCGACGCGCTGAAACGACGCTGGAGCGGGATGTTGAGCAGCGTCTTCAGCGGTTGATTCTGCGCGCCAAGGGGATCGTGTCGGAAGAGATGCTGGTCAGGCACCAGCGAGAAATCCCGGTAGATGAGATTCCTGATTATGCCGTCACGCACTTGCTGGTTGAGCTTGGGGAGCAGGAGTTGCGCAGCTAGGCGGATCACTGCGCCGATAGAGGCGCTGATCCCGAAGAGGGGAGTCGGCCACGGCGCTTGCCTTCGGTGCCTAACATCCGAAATTAACGAGCCGATCACTCTGATTGCACCGAAGTTGCGGCTCGTTGCCACTGTGGATTCACGCCCAATCCTTTACATCTTTACTCATCCGTCGACTGACGGTTGCGCGGCTGTCGTGTCGCCGATTGCCCCGGCCTTTTTGTAAGGCGATGTCCGCGCTATTCGCTGGTAACATTCGACCATCGGCTGGCTTTTTAGACTAGCTGGGGACGGCGGAGAGGCGCTTTGCAAGAATTTATTGACAGCTACATCGCTCGGCATCAGTCGGTGCTCGCACAGCTGGCTGGTTGTGCGTCAGACATCGAGATGATGGCGCACACCTGTATCACCGCGCTAGAGAGCGGTCATAAACTGCTGATCTGCGGGAACGGGGGCTCAGCTGCAGATGCGCAGCATATGGCGGCGGAGTTGGTTGGGCGGTTTATCGCTGATCGACCCGCCCTTGCAGCAATCGCCCTCACCACGGATACCTCTGCATTGACAGCCATCGCGAATGACTATGGCTATGAGGATGTGTTCAGTCGACAGGTCGCTGGATTGGCGAGAGCAGATGACGTGCTGCTCGCCATCTCTACCTCGGGCCAAAGTGCCAGTGTTTTAGCTGCTTGCGAAACAGCGCGCTCCCTGGGGTGCAAAGTGTTGGGTTTGAGTGGTCGAGACGGTGGCGCACTCAGGGAGGCCTGCGATGCCATCGTCGTTGCGCCTGCTACTGAGACCGCGCACATTCAGGAATGCCATATTGTCGTGATCCACTTGCTGTGTGCGCTCATCGAAAAGGGTC
>WTHO01000119.1:0-4527 GCA_011523115.1 Halieaceae bacterium
AGTGCTCGACCGAGCCACCGGGCTGCATGATTTCATAGGGCGACATCGAGGCATCACCGACAAACACCACTTTGTAATCGTGGGCATATTTGTGCATCAGATCGAGTGTGGACGTGCGCTCATTGAAACGCCGGATATTGTTCTTCCAAACGCTCTCGTAGACGAAGTTGTGGAAGTAAAAATACTCGAGGTGCTTGAACTCCGTGCGCGCCGCCGAGAACAGCTCTTCACAGACCTTGACGTGGGGATCCATGGATCCACCGACATCGAGGAACAACAATACTTTCACCGCATTGTGGCGCTCGGGCACCATTTTGATGTCCAGCAGTCCGGCGTTACGCGCCGTGGATTTAATCGTGTCGTCGAGGTCGAGCTCTTCGGTTGCCCCGGTGCGGGCAAATTTGCGCAGACGTCGCATGGCGATTTTGATATTCCGCGTGCCGAGCTCGACGCTGTCGTCCAGATTTTTGAAATCCCGACGATCCCACACCTTCACTGCACGCTTGTTTTTACTCTCACCGCCGACGCGGATCCCCTCAGGATGGTACCCATCATTGCCAAAGGGCGACGTGCCCTCGGTGCCAATCCATTTGTTGCCACCGGAGTGCCGCTTTTTCTGCTCTTCAAGACGTTCCTTGAACTGCTCAATGAGCTCCTCAAGCCCCCCCAAACTCTCGATTTTGGCCTTGTCCTCCTCGGAGAGCTGCTTCATAAATTCCGAGCGCAGCCAGTCATCGGGAATCATCGCCTCGATCACATCGTCGAGCGCCTCAAGATCCTGAAAATGCAGGCCAAAAGCGCGATCAAAGCGATCGTAGTACTTCTCGTCTTTGACGAGAATCGCTCTGGATAGTGAGTAGAAATCGTCCATGTCGCCGAAGGCGAGTCGGCGCTCCATCGCCTCGAGCAGGTCGAGGAGCTCACGCGGCGTCACGGGCACGCCCGTGTCCTTCAGAACATGGAAGAAGTTAACCAGCACTGGATCAGCGCGCCTCGCGACGATGCATGAACGCCAACCGCTCCAGCAGTTGCACGTCCTGCTCGTTCTTAAGCAGGGCACCGTAAAGCGGCGGAATGGCTTTGGTCTGGTCGCGGTTCTTGAGCACCTCGTCGGGAATATCGTCCGCCATCAGCAGCTTCAACCAATCAATCAGTTCAGAGGTGGAGGGTTTCTTCTTCAACCCTGGAATCTCACGCAATTCGAAAAACACCTCCAGCGCTTCTTGCACCAGGCTCTTCTGAATCTTGGGGTAATGGACCGCAATGATCTCTTTCATCGTCTCCTTGTCAGGGAAGTTGATGAAATGGAAGAAACAGCGACGCAAGAAGGCGTCGGGAAGCTCCTTCTCATTGTTCGACGTGATGATGATGATGGGGCGGTGCTTGGCCTTGATCGTCTCACCGGTTTCGTAGACGAAGAATTCCATGCGATCTAGCTCGACCAACAGATCATTGGGGAACTCGATGTCCGCCTTATCCACCTCATCGATCAGTAGCACAACCTGCTCCTCAGAGGCAAAGGCCTCCCAGAGCTTGCCTCGCTTGATGTACTGGCTGATATCTTCAACCTTGCCATCACCGAGCTGTGAGTCTCTCAAACGCGACACCGCGTCATACTCATACAACCCCTGCTGAGCCTTGGTGGTGGACTTGATGTGCCACTGAATGAGCTCTTTGCCGAGCCCCGCGGCGACCTCCTCTGCAAGCATGGTCTTGCCTGTGCCGGGCTCCCCTTTGATCAGCAGGGGCCGCTGGAGCGCCACCGAGGCATCTACTGCCATTCTTAAATCATCGGTCGCGACGTAGCGCTCTGTTCCTTCAAACTTCATATCAAAGGTCTCTCATCTTGGAAATTCGGGCAGGCGGCGCAGACTAACCGAAGTCCGCTCGACAAACCACTCACTCATCCGGGGACGTTGCACGCTTGCCAAACCGCCAGCCGCCCAGCAGCCCCCCCGTCAACATCCCGGCAAGCAGCATGACACCCGGCATCATTGCCGCCTCCAGTCCGTCGCCAAATAAACTATTGAAGATCACCACAACCAGGGCAGGCGCCATGGTCGCGACTTCGGGCCCGGGGAACGCCGGCATCAGCAGTAACCCAGCGAGCACACCCAGTAGCGCACCACTCGCCCGCGTCAAAGATGCCCCGAACCATAACCGGCGCAGAAGAAGGAGGCCGAGTACCGCGGCACTCCAATAGACGAGCATGCCCACCAAGTAAGACTGAGTCGTTAACAAGACATCCCCCCTGTAGATTCTCTGTCATGGCCCGCCGTGGGTGGTAGCTGCATAAAGTAACCTCGCTTGGCGATTTCATTCATCACAAGATCGGCGGGGTGTGCCGCCAGTGGCCGCTCCGGCGTTAATGTCAGCGTCATCACATGCTCCGCCGGGTGGAAAACGTCCGCCAGTCCATCGGGCCACTCATGAAACGCAAGCCCCGCCGGCACGAACAGAAAGGTCTCCGGCCTGCGAGTGGTTTTGTAGACATCAACGTCGAGGGTATCCAGTTCGCTCATACCGCCACCTCGTTACGCAACCACTGCTTCAGCGGCTCGACAACCAAAGCGTTCCGCCAGCCGGACCACGCCTCGGGGGTCACCGACGTCGGTTGTTCATGCTGGCGAATCAATTGCTCGAGATCGGCCTTGGGCATCAGTATCTCGGGCGGTACGTCGAGTGATGCAGCGATGTCACTCAGATGATCTGACACACGGGCCAACAACCCTCGCTCGGGCTTGGAAAGCGGCGGCAAAATCGCCTGAGTGACGGGCGGCTGGCTCTCATCCGATGCACACTGAATGCAGGACAGCAGTTCATCTCCAGCGCGCCTGATCAAGCCTTTCGGCATGTCATCCACGTCAGCCAGCGCATGGATCGATTCGGGCATGGCGCGGACAACCGCCATGATGAGTTTGTCACTGAGAATCCAACTCCGGGGTTTGTCACGCCCCCGCGCCTCTTTTTCGCGCCACGCAACCAAAGCAGCCAGTGCTCGCTGCTCAGCCGCGGGCAAACGATAAGCGCTTTTGAATTTTGAGAGCGGCGGCTTACCTCCGGGGCGCATACGCGCGCCGTCCTCCAGAATCCAATCGAGACGATGTAACGCGGTGGCGCGCTCGAGGAGTTGAGCCCCAATGGGGTGCAGGTAGGTCACATCGAGCGCCGCATATTCGGCTTGGGCGGCGGTGAGCGGCCGTTGTAACCAATCCGACTGGGTCTCGTCCTTGGGCAGATCAATATCGAAAAATTGAGCGACCAAGGCACGATAGCTCTGGCCGGCACCCAGCCCCAGAAGACCGGCAGCGCGTTGCGTATCAAACAGCGGCGCAGGGAGCACCCCTAACCAATGGGAGAAGACCTCGAGGTCTTCACTGGCGCTGTGAATCACCTTTAGCTGATTCTGCGCTGTCAAAAAGGACCGCAATGCAGTCAGGTCTTGCAGCTTCAGAGGATCGATCAAGTACGCCTCTGCTCCCCAGCACAACTGGACAAGGGCAACCTGAGGAAAAAACGTATCGCGACGGCGAAATTCGGTGTCAACCGCAACGTGTTGTCGGGGTGCGTGCGCCGCCAGTACCTGACTTAATTCAGCGCTATCTTCGACAAGCGTCCAGTTCACTCGCGCATCACCGTGCGCCCGCTCAATGCGTGGGCCAAAGTGTTGGCATCGGTGTACTCCAACTCTCCGCCCAGCGGCACCCCGTGGGCGATTCTGGACACCGTAATCTCGGCGCTGCGCGCGCGCTCGCTGATGTAGTAGGCGGTGGCCTCACCCTCAACGGTAGGATTGGTGGCGAGAATCACTTCTTTGATTTCTCCCGCGTCAAACCGCTCGCAGAGTGCATCGAGGCCAAGCTGCTCCGGGCCAATGCCATCGATAGGCGAGAGATGCCCCATCAGCACATAGTAGTGGCCTCTAAAACTGGCGCTCTGCTCGATAGCCATCACATCCACAGGCGCCTCCACTACGCAGAGGGTCGCGGGATCGCGTTTGACATCCGAGCAGATCTCGCACACATCAAGCTCTGTAAAATTACGGCAGCGGCTACAATTTTTGACTTTGGCAAGGGCGTCACTAATAGCATCGGCAATCTCTTGCGCTCCCTCCCGGTCCCGCTCAAGAAGATGGAGCGTCATTCGTTGCGCCGATTTCGGCCCCACGCCCGGCAAGTGACGCAACCCTTCAATCAATGCTTCTATCGATGGACTTAATTTCATCTGCTGCTTGCTCTATCGGTTGCTCGCCGTCGCACCATTGGGCGCTGCGCAGGCCGCTCGTCAATCCGCATCGTGTTGAAGCGGCACCGCCTCAACATCGGCCAGATTCGGGCGAATGCTACCCGGGATGATGTGCCCGTCAAAGGCCGCTATCAATCCGTTCAGCGCCTGATCACTGGAGATGGCCTGCTCCGCCTCTGCAAGACGAGCAGCGGCAAGGGCTGCCCGATATTGGGCGGGCGTCCTGCCGTCGTGGTCTGAAACGGTGATCGTCGCTGTCACAGACTGACCCAATTGCTGACC
>WTHO01000119.1:4627-5912 GCA_011523115.1 Halieaceae bacterium
GGTGTCCTCACGGGGGTTGGGCGCAGGCTCGCTCGGCTGTGGCGCTTCCGAATCCACCGGCGTCGCCGGTGGCTCAGGCTTTTTTGCCGGGGGATCTCCAGACTCTGTCGGCAGCTGAATGATGGCCGCGGGCCGAAAGGCAATCATGCGGAGCAAGATCATCTCCAAGCCCGCCCGCGCAGAAGAAGCAAGGTGAACCTCACGCCGGCCCGAGACGGCCATCTGCCAAAAGAGCTGCGTGTCATCAAGCGTCGCCCGTGCAGCGAGCTCAACGATTCGAGCTTGATCGGGCCAGCTTGTATCCATCGCATCGGGAACCGTCTGCGCAATCGTCATGTGGTGAAGCGCATTACTCAACTCATCAAGTGTCGACACGTAGTCCGGTGCGTGCTCCGCGATGTGCGCTACCAGCGACAGCACTTCCGCGGCATTGTCATCGAGGAGCGCTGCGATCAGATCGAGTACTTTGCCCCGGTCCACCGTTCCCAGCATCTCCGCCACCTGCGCACCCGTGAGCTTGCCCTCACCGTAGGCAATGGCCTGATCAGCCAGGCTCAGGGCGTCGCGCATGGATCCCTCGGCCGCCCGCGCGATAAGCGCTAAGGCTTCTGAGTCGGAGGGCACTGACTCAGCAGTGAGCACCTGTTCCAGATGAGCAACGATCTGCTCAGGCTGCATATTTTTCAGATTGAATTGCAGGCAGCGCGAGAGCACTGTCGCAGGCAGCTTCTGCGGATCAGTTGTCGCCAGCAGAAACAGCGCGTGAGGCGGCGGTTCTTCAAGGGTTTTGAGCAGTGCGTTAAAGCTGTGATTCGACAGCATATGCACTTCATCAATGAGATAAATTTTATAGCGCGATCGCGTGGGCGTGTACTGGACGTTTTCCAGTAGCTCTCGCGTATCCTCAACTTTGGTCTTTGACGCCGCATCGACCTCGATCAGGTCTACCGATCGCCCCTCGGCGATTTCGGCGCAGGCACCGCATTCACCGCAGGGCGTGGCGGTGATGCCGGTATCACAATTCAGGCACTTGGCGAGGATACGCGCAACGGTGGTTTTTCCGACACCTCGCGTCCCCGTGAACAGGTAAGCGTGGTGTAAACGACCCGATTCCAGTGCGTTGACCAGCGCCTGCAGCACGTGTTGCTGCCCAACCATTTCGCTAAAAGTACCCGGCCTCCACTTGCGGGCCAGAACCTGATGAGACATGCCAGAACACCCATGATTAAGGGAGGCGACTCGGACAGCCACACCCCGGCACCCGAATCAGTAACTACCGTTGCTC
>WTHO01000143.1 GCA_011523115.1 Halieaceae bacterium
CCAGCGCCAGCCTCGGCGGCACGGGGAACACACTGCTGCTGCGCTTGCCGAGCAATTGCCTCGCGGCGCGGTCGCAGGCCCGGAATCCGTCACTGGACAGCCCTATTGGGATGTCGATACAGACCGTTGCGTGGGGACCCAGCATCGGCACGATCGACTCAAGGGTCGGCAGGCAGTCCAGAGACCAACCTTCACCGTCCCAACCTGCGCAGACCCATCCACCCCGGCACCCATCGATACCGGCTGCAACCAAAGGTCGATTGGGATGTGGTGCGGTCACAATGCGGGTGTCATGTATGCACCTGAGCGGCTCTTCAAGCCAGCTCTAAAGGCGTCGTCTCTACGTCGGAAGCTTGGGCGGGATTAGGACTGAAATCGTGTGACCTTGACCGGCAACTCGGTAAACCCTCTGATGAAAAGATTGCAAGTGCGCTTTGGCTCTCCGACCACCTCTATGGTCTCAAACCGCCGTAGCGCCTCCTCCCAAAGGACGCGCAATTGCATCTCAGCCAGACGATTACCCATGCAGCGGTGGATACCGGCCCCGAAGGACAGGTGGTTTCTCACACTGGGACGGTCAATCCAGAAGTCATTCGGCCGCTCGATCACCTTGTCATCGTAATTGCCAGACACAAACCACAGCACCACCTTCTCACCTTTAGAAATTTTCCGGCCGTTGAGCTCTACATCACGCGTTGCAGTACGGCGCATATGGGGCAGTGGCGTTTGATAGCGGATGATTTCAGAGACCATGGACGGTATGAGTTCCGGGTTCTGCCGCACCTTGGCCATTTCATCCGGGAACTGATTCAGGAACACCACACCGCCCGACATAGAGTTACGCGTGGTGTCATTACCCCCCACGATCAGGAGCATGATGTTGCCCATATAGAGGAGCGGATCGTCCACCATATTTTCGGTGTTGGGGTCGGCCTGCAGCATGCGAATCAGGTCAAAGGCCTCTTTACCGTCGCCTTTGCGTTCGTGCCACAGCTCGGTAAAGCGCTGCAAACACACGGTCATGTGCTCAATGATGACCTCGCGTGTCGATCCTTCGCCGGCTGTGATCCGCACGTCGGAGGTAAACATGTCTGACCATTCCGTGAGGTTGTTTCGCTCCTCCCAGGGGTAATCAAACAAGGTGGCCAGCATTTTTGTGGTGAGGTCTCGGCTGACCAGCTTGACCCAGTCGAATGGCTCATTTTCCGGCAGCGAATCCAGCACTTCGATGGTGCGCTCACGGATTAAGCTTTCGAACTCCTGAAGGTTGCGGGGCGCCACCACGTGATGCACCGCCCGGCGCTGATCATCATGCTCCGGTGGGTCCATCGCAATGAACATCTTCAGGATCATGTCGGGTTCGGGATCGATAATGGCGATAGAAGGCTCTGAAGAAAAAGTCTCCGTATCGCGCTCGATCGCGACGATGTCCTCATAGCGAGTGACGGACCAGAAAGGGCCAGCGGGGCTATCGGGCTGATAATGGATGGGGCACTCCTCACGGAGTCGAGCAAAGAGTTCGTGCCAATAGTCGTACTGGAACATGCGTGGATCGGAAACATCCAGATCCTCGAGCGGCATCGCACGATAGTCTGGCGTTGCAAAACCCGCGGGCATATTCATATCGTCTACCTTTTCAATATTTTACAGCGGTTTTCTTAACTATTTTCTGCTACATCTGGAACTCGGGCAGCCGCACCGTGATGTCCGGCATACCCTCTGCCACCACAATCTGGCAGGCCAAACGAGAGTTATCTGCCCGGTCAGGCCTAAGCCCCAGCATCGCAGTTTCTTGTGAGTCAGGTGCCGGCAAATCTCCTGAGACCTCGACAAAACAGTGGCAGGTGCCGCAAATGGCGCCTCCCCCACAATCAGCGTCAATCCCCGGCACATCGTGCTTGAGCGCGGTCTCCATGAGAGACAAGCCTACGTCAGCGTCGACCATTCGCTCTGACCCATCGTGTTGAATAAACGTGATCACCGTCATGGACTGCTATTTCCCTCTCCGTTAACTCAGTCAGGTACTTTTGCCATCGTTTCTTATCCGGGAGAGGCTATCACCGCCGCTCTCAGCCCGCTACTGCCTGCTCAGCTTCAAACGCTTCGTGAAAGGCCGCCAGCATGCTCTGCTCATGACTTTGCGCCTCGGTGGTATCGAGTGGTCGCTCCAGCTTCGCCCAATCGATATCACCATCATCTGTCATGGATTCGTACTCAAGAATACCCAGTTCTTCGAATCGCGGCCGAACCGCGTCGGTTAGCAGTCCAATCCGGCGGAGATTTGGCACCACACGCTGAAAAAGTAAGTTCCGAAAAGTGGACATCACAAAACCATCGAGTACTTTGCGACGACTCTCCTCGACATCCCAGCCAAAATGCCTAAATACATCTGTCGCTACTAGCCTTTCACGACTGATTGCACAGGCCTCGAAGGCAAACAAAGCCCGTTCCTCGCGCTCTTCGTCTGTCAGCGTCTGCACGAACTCCTCGAGATAATTGACGCCGAACGTCACGTGGCGCGCTTCGTCACGGGTCACGAGATAAACGATGTCCTTCAGTACCGGGTCGGGGGTTGTCTCACGCGTCGTATTGAACGCCGACAACGCCAAGCCCTCGATCACAATCTGCATGCCAATAAATTTCAGATCCCATCTCGGATCCGTCAGAATTTTATCGATGATGCTGTTGAGGTGAGTGTTGATCGGGTACATCAGACCGATCCGCTTCTGTATGTACTGATTAAAAACTTCAACGTGCCGCGCTTCATCAAAAGTCTGTGAAGCGGCGTACAATTTTGCGTTGAAGGAGGGGGCGCAAGAACATAATTGACTGGCGACCAATAGCGCACCCTGCTCACCGTGAAGAAACTGAGAGAGTGACCAGGCATTCATGTGTAGCCAAAATTCATCCTTCTCCTTGTCAGACAGTGCAAGGTACGGTGGGTAGTCATGCAGATTCATCAACTCCGCTTGACGTTCTTCTTCAGGCCAAGGCTGATCCCAATTAATATCCATCTGCGGGTCCCAATTAAGCTGCTTTCCCAGCTCATAGAGCTTTTTGATGCGGTTATCTTGAATTGAGTAGTCCCAGTTGTAGGAACCGGTCAGCGGCGTTTGAAAGATCTGTGCAACATGATCGACATCGGCACTGGTCAACACCTCCTCGAGATCGGGGTTATCGATTGGATAATCCGGATTGGGAAACCGTTGAATCTTGCGAGGCGTCTGCTCGCTCCACGTAATCTTCATGCTTATCACTCCATTGCTAACCTCGATATCATCCAACCCAACCGCCACCTAACTCAAGGTGATACCTTGCCAAATAAAGGTCATTTATGGCCAAATATTGGCATGGAGAGATCAATTCCCAGTCAGTATCTGCTGATTCTCATCGCTCTGGTCGCAGAGCGCGGATGCGCTCTGGAAGTGATCTGCAATGGAACCGATCTCTCTTTGGAGGGGCTCGGCCAAGCCGGCACGCGCGTAGGCGAAGCCGAGGCCGACAGAGTCGTGGCAAACGCCCTACATGCAACGGGTGATGCGGCATTGGGGTTGGAGGTTGGCCAGCAAATCAATCTCGCCGCTCACGCCGTGGTAGGCCAGACCTTCATGGCCTGTACCAACCTGGCTCAAGCATTGGACACCTTGGTGAAATATGGACCGTTACTGACGGGTGGGCAAACACAACTCCACCTCTTTCAGGATTCGGAGCGGGCACGCACGGGTTTTGAAATTGAGCTGCAAGCACCCTCTCTGGCAATGCGTTTTACCCACGAAGTGATTTTCTCCGCAGCACAAAAAACATTCTCTGATCTACTGCAGACGCCAACCGATCAACTGGAGGTCTCTTTTCCTTACGAGCGCCCCTCTGACATCACGCCTTTCGGCGTGATTTTTGGGCCCGACGTATCCTTTGGCAAAGATCGTGCGGTGATGAGCCTGCCGAATACAATCATGCAGCGCGCCCTTCCCACCTCGAATGCAACGCTGAGGGGACTCTACGAAGCAGAGTGCGCCAGATTGCTCGCCCATCTCGCTGACTCCACTAGTTGCGCAGAACGGACTCTGATGGCGCTGGAAAAGCTGGAGGGGCAATACCCTCAACTGGAGCAGATGGCAGCCATGCTGAATCTCAGCACCCGCACATATCGCCGAAGGCTGGAGGCGGAGGGCACTTCGTTTCAATGCCTGTTGGATCGTGTCAGGTTACGGCATGCTCTCACCTATCTCCGAAAACCAGAAACCAGCATTTCCGACACCGCAACTGCGCTGGGATTTACCGATGCGTCGAATTTCAGGCGGGCTTTCATCCAGTGGTGCGGTGAGTCACCGACCCAATGGCGCGCAAGCTTCCAGCGAGACGGAGGCCCCATTTCTAAGCGGCCGCCCGATTGGTGATCTCAAAGCCACACCTCGGGAAGTGCAGATAAACACCACCCCCATCCGGCAGCTCTCGCTTCAGCACAGCGCGCCGCTTATCAAGGAGCACTAATACGCCACATGACTCATCACGAGCGTAATCGGTCGGCCGCATTGTCACCCACTCTGCCTCCAGAAACGGTGGCTCAATGTCGCCAGTAAAGAGGCCAGCCTCCTGATCGATGGCATCGGTAATGGCCTCAGGGGTGGCCGGCACAACTTCCCCATGGCCCAAGCTCTGGATCGCTTCAAACCAATTATGAACTGCGAGGGGCCAGGTGGCTTTGATCCGCGAATCTATCCGGCAGGCCATCCAGAGTGGGTGAAAACAACACAGATCCAAATACCCGACTTCCGGGCCGGACAGGAAGGCTCGCTCCTGTACGCGTTCCGCCAGGTGACTGACAAATGATGACAGGATGGCTCTCGCTTTGTTGCCATCTGGTTGAACGATTGTCGCGCCACGCGTCATCGCGATGCGGTCGCGGGTGAAGCGCATCAACCCTCCAAGGCCAAGCTCTCGCGTCAAAAGCCTAACAGCGCGATAAGGCGATGCTGCCGCTATGACTGCAAAAAAAACCTCCTGCTCAGCCCATTGACGCAGCGCCTCATCCCTATCAATCAGCCTCAAGCAGTCCGATTCATTCCCCGTCAAAGCGGCAAAGGCAAGACGCGTATCACAATAAATGTGCGCGCCAATCTGCAAGACGGGGATGCGACGGTAACCCCCCACTAATGCCACCAGCGCCTCTCGTGGAGGGTACGCAGCCACCTGAGCAGACATCCATCGCATCTTCAGGAGCCCCATAGTAAGACGCAACTTCTCTGAATAAGGTGACATGGGGTAGTGATAAAGAATGGGAACGCTCACAGGTAGAACTCGCTTTTCGATTAACCACCAGCATCCGTGAATCGTCTCACAGAGCGCCGACACGATGGCGGTGCATAAAAAAGCCGGCTAATCGCCGGCTTTATTATCGTGCGCCATTCCCAAACATGGCGGCAACGCGGATTACTTCTTCTTGGCTGCCTTCTTTTTGGCAGGTGCTTTCTTCTTAGCAGGAGCCTTCTTCTTAGCGGCCGCCTTCTTCTTAGCAGGTGCCTTTTTCTTAGCAGGTGCCTTTTTCTTAGCAGCTGCCTTCTTCTTGGCAGGCGCCTTCTTCTTAGCAGCTGCCTTCTTCTTGGCAGGCGCCTTCTTCTTAGCAGCTGCCTTCTTCTTGGCAGGCGCCTTCTTCTTAGCAGCTGCCTTTTTCTTCGCAGGTGCTTTCTTGGCAGCTGCCTTCTTTTTAGCAGGTGCCTTCTTCTTGGCAGCTGCTTTTTTCTTCGCAGGTGCCTTCTTCTTTGCTGCTACTTTTTTCTTTGCAGCAGGTTTCTTTTTTGTTGCTTTCTTCGCAGCGGCCATAAGTCCCTCCTAATGTGCCCAGCCTCGAGGCAAAACCTATCAAGCTTTATATTTGATGACAAGCAAAGTCGTGCGAATTACTACCTAAGCG